>NZ_JBTHHL010000007.1:0-53431 GCF_054353895.1 Mycoplasma sp. 394
AAAAATCTCCCATCTTTTCACTTCCCTAGACTCTTACCTTTCACTTCATCAGCGTAAGTTAACTATGCTCAAGAATCTTAAGAAAAAATTGTTAGAAAAAATGTTTGTTTAATTCACCAAACACAAAATAATTAAGTATTTAATTTATATCATAATATAGTAATATAATCATTTACTTAAATGTTAAATTGTTATAAAATATCCTAATTAAGAGGTTAAAATGAAAAAGAAAAAATTTTATTTAAGTATTTTAAAAGGAACAGTTTTTGTTTTACCAATTACAACCATTGCAGCATCTGGTTGTGATTTATTAAATTCAGAAAAACAAGATAAGCAAGAACCTGGTGTTATTCCTATTAAGGGTAATCCCGAACCCTTACCTGTTAATCCATCTCCGCTTCCTGCTCCATCTCCAATTGAAAATCCTTCTCATCCCAATCAACCTGTCGAATCTATTGGAACTATTAAACCACCAAAGCAAAATGTTTCAACACCAACAGAACCAATAGAACCCCAAAAACCTATCGATACAAAACCTGATGATGGCGAAAAACAACCCCCTATAAAATCAGGCGGTGAAAATAAACAAAGTCCTTCTGATAACCAACAAACACAGCCTGAAAATCCGGACCCTGTTTCAAAACAAGAACAAAAGCAAAAACCGGAGCAACCTAAATCAAAAATTGATAACGAAACAAGTGGTGGGATGCAAAATCCAACACCTTTACAAAAAAAAGATTTTCTTTTTGGTAACATCCTTAAAATTCAACCTAATGAAGTTTATTGAGCAAACGGACTTAGTCAAGAACAAAAGGATGTTGCATTAAATGCTTATAATAAACCTTCGGTTTCTAATATTGAAGATATTAAAGAAAAAACAGATAATACAGGAAGAAAATATTTAGAATACCAAGATCCTTTTACTAATGTTTTATTTAGAGATTATGCATATCCAATCGAAGGTACAAAAGATTTTAGATACCTTCTCGGAAAGCACGGATTGATTGCTTTAGCACAAGAATTTAAACGTAAAGTTCCTTTTGGCCCAGAAGTATATGATTTGCAGGCTATAAATATTGATGATTTTAATGTAATCAATGCACAGGCAAACGGATTATACATTCCAAATATTAAAAATATTTTTATTAACGGTAGTAATTATGCTGAAAAGGGATTTAATGAATATGAAATAATTGGCGGTCTAATGCCAACTATTTTCCATGAATATATGCACCATTGATCAGATTCATATTCTGAGGCAACCTTACCTAGCACACCAACTGCTTTAATAGATCAAAGAATTAGAGAAAACACTAAGTTTGCTACTATTATTTACTATAATCCAGGTTTAAATATTGAAGAAAATGACAACAGTCACTCACATGGACTAAAACAATATTGAAATTCTTATTTTGCTAATAATTTCTATAAACTATTAAATTATGATGTTGATGAAATCGGATATATTTCTGATGAAGATGCGGCGATATTTAACAGATTTAATGATGGAACATTTATGGATAATCTAGATAATTTCCTATTTAGACGTCTTTCTCCTCGAGACATCTGAGAAATAGCAAATGATGAAAATGCACCAAGAAGATTACAAAGATTTCAAGGTGTTGATAATTTTTACTACTCACCATCCTTAGCTTTTAAACTTGATTATGGAAGATTAAAATATAATTATTCATTAACCGAGTTGGTTCCTCGAGAATACTCTAAATATGCTTTTGAATCATATTTTTCAATCAATGCACCAAATCAAGCCGCATATAATGACACACAACAAAAAGCAACAATTAACTGATTCGGTGTTCATTATTTTAAAAACGATGAAAACGGAAATATTTCAAAATACTTCAGTCCTTCTGCGATAGCTGAAGATTGATCAAAAGTATATATGAACAACTTTGATAGCAGTTATCGCCAAGGAACTTTCTTGAATGGATATCGAACTTTAGATGGACAAAATGACACTAGAGTAGTAAATGCGACTATGACACCTAACTCTGTATTTGATATACGACCATATATTTTTGAAAGAGATTATCCGGTAGGTTATGACATTTTAGGTCAACCAGTTTATGAAAAAAGACTCTACCATTTACCTGAAAGAAAAACAATCAACCGTTCTCAAAAGTTTTATGATTTATTTTTAGCGACTATGGGATACGGAAAATCAATTAATCAGATGTTTTATCAAAACCAATGGGGTTGAAATAATAAGCAAGTTTATGTCGATGAGACTAAAGCAAACCAAATCAAATTCTCAGGTTTTCTTCCGACTAAAAAATACACCGGTTTAGTTTTAAAAGATCCTAGCTCTACAAACTATACCAAAGCTTATTTCAACTATTATGATACATTTTCTTTCTTTGGACATAAAACTCTTGATACAGGTGCAACAGTAGTTAAAAACGGGTATATAACCGATGATCGCAAGGAACAAATTGCTAATCGTATTTATCCTGGACACAGTAATGATACATCGATGCCAGAATTAAACAGAGCATATTACAGTTATATTACTAAGGATTTTGTTAGTGTAAAACCTGATCAACAAGTATTTTTATGAGAAGATAAAAACAATGATGGACAAGTACAATCTGATGAACTTAATACTTCTGATATTAGTTTACCAAAAAACAGATGAGTTACATCTGGTCGTGCCTGAAATACTAGTCAACCAGCATTTAAAAAGTTTAAGTTGTCACAAAATGCAGATGGAAAGGTTTATATTAGATTAGCCTAATGCAGTGAGATTTCAACGAATTAAAGGTGGGTTCAATCGTCAATGTCCAAGCATATAAACACGATGGATTTCTATACCGTCAGTGGTCTAATACCAAGGTGATTTTTCATAATAAAAGACATATTGTGCTTTCGTTAAAAGGAACTAAGGTTACTGAATCACAAAGTAATGGTAAAGGATGAAAATACAAAGATGATGCTATTTGATTTATACCTAAAAATTCATTATACAATACTATTGTTTTATTAAAGAAGGGATTGGGTAATTCTTTTTATACTAATTTAGCATCATATCCTATCTATGAAGAAGATACAATTAAATTTATTGATTATGATTTAGATCTAAAAAGTTATCCGAACAAAGATTTACAAATAGTTGATAAAGAAGAATTTAAAACCAATTCTGCTAAGTTTAAATATCCCAAAGAGCTAAAAGAAATGATTTATAAAGAAATAACTGAAGTTGTTAATTTATATAACAACGATAAATATTTCTTTAATGATGAAATAATTCTTTATTATCTTGAAATTATGTTAAAAGATAAATTAATTGATCAAAAAACTTATATGAGTTTTTATAAAATGTATCATAAAAATTATCAAGAAGAAACTCAGATGTTAAAACAACTTAGCAACTACAGTGTAAAAAGATTATACAAAAAGCAAGTATAACTTGCTTTTATTTTACTTTCAGCATCAACAATAACTCGGTATAAATAGAATTCATTTTGGTAACTGAAACTGCTACGTTTTTTATCAACATCCTTTCGTTTTTATACTGCAATAAATTTATATCTTCACTATTTAAAAATTGTTTTGGTTTCTTTTTTTAAATTTCTTTATGTAATTTTTATAAAACTAAATAAGTAAAAAATAAATATTTTACTCAAAAAAAAACTAATTACGCTCAATAATTTGTTTTGTATCTAAATTAATTATTGTGCTGGGTTTTCCGCTTCCTACTCCAAAATCATAAACATTCTTTATCATTGGAAATACTTTTTGAGCATCTTTTATATTTATCGGTTTGTGTCCAGAAATATTGGCACTTGATACATACATTGGTCCATTTTTAATAAGAAAATTAATTAATTGATTATTATTTGGAATTCTGAAACCTTGGTTATTTACAATTATAGTAGTTGCTCCGGGTCACTTTTGTTTTGCTATATCATCTGCTTGTTTATTTCACTGTTTAAACTTTCTTACTTGTTCAATGTTACCAATTAAGATTACAACTTTTTTGTCTGTTTTTCTTTGCTTAAGTCTATATATTTGCTCTAAGATGTCATCTCGGACGGGTCCACCGAGTCCTACAACTGTATCTGTTGAACATATAAACATTTCATCATAAACTGAATTCATATCACATTCCATAAATATATTTTACTATAAAAAACAAGGATACCCTTGTTCTACTTTAATATAAATTTGATATTCGGATCACCTTTAGAATCAAAAGTAAGTTTTTGATCACCTAAATCAACTAAATATGATTTCGATAATAATTTTATCAAAGATGTTTTAGTTAATGAGCCAGATATTATTTTTATCGCTTCTCTTGTAGGATCATAAAACTTTTTCTTATCTTTAACTCATATTCAAGTATTGTTTAGATTATTCTGGATTAAATCTTCAAATTTTTTAAAACTTCTTTGTTGCATTTTTGTTATTGTATGTGGTTTTTTAAATGTTTCAAGAATATTTTTGCTAAAAAAGTATTGTGATTTATAAGGTTTTAATTTTATAACTGATTCAGCTATTTTCTTGTGTAATTTTATTGATTCAGTCAAGTTGCTTATTTTACTTTCTTTTTGTTTTATATCTATTAATATTTTATTATTAGTTATATCTATTTTATCAACACTATTATTAATAACTGAATATAATTTATCATTAAAAACATATCAATGTAAATTGCTATCATATGAAAAATCATATCAAGGTTCGGTTAATTTAGTACTGGGTTTATAATCAGGTGAATGTTTGACATCTGATTTATCTAATTCTCGAACAAATAAAAGATTAATTAATAATTTATTTGTGCTTTTTATAGGTAGTATTTCCACTACCATGTTATTCTTATTGTTATAAAATATTTTATCCTTATCAGAGAATATATTTTTAATCTTATCATAGGTTCAATTGAAATTATATGAATCTTTTATTTTAATAAATGGTAATTTTTTATTTGAATCCTTTGTAATAACTTTATAAAATGCATTTTCTTTGTCTATAATTTTATCTAAATTAAGATTATCATATGTGAATATAAAATTATTTATTGATAATTCTTTTTTTAGTGAATCTATATATAAATCATTTTTCTTTTCAAGTTCTGTTTCTTTTTCCTCTTCAATAGTTTCATACTTACTACATGCAACAGATGTGGGTAAAATGCTAACAGCTAGGAAACTAGAGAAAATTTTTATTTTTTTGTCTAACATACTATGTCTCTAATTTACTTCTTGATTCATATATTGCATTTCTATCAGTTAAGATATAATACATATATTTAGTTTGTAAAAATATGTCTGTAAAATTTTTTCTTAGTTTTATTTGCAGTGTTGCTTCATAGGGTCAATCCTTATAATATTGATTAGAAAGCATTATTCGATTTGTTGCAGAACCATAATCATCAGAAAAGGATTTATAATTAGATTTCATTGTAGAAACATGATACTGTTTATATATTCATTCAGGAGTAGCATATATTTCACTTTTTATATGTACATCAAATATATTTACATATTTTTGAATGGTTTCTTTTGAAAGTTTTTCCCGCTCGCGATATCTTATTTGAAATAAATCAGAATAACTAGAATAAACAGCAAGAAAATTATCACTTCCAGAAATTAATGTCTTATAATTAATTCCTTTATCATTTGTATAAAGATCTCGTATGCTTTGCTTATGAACATTATCTGCAAAAAATTTCATTCTCTCTCAATTAAAAAAACCTGCACCAATATTGTCTGGTAAATCAAATATATGGTCTCCATATTTTCTTAAATCAAAACTTGCCATTAAAATTGCTTTTAACTCTGGAACATCAAATTCTGAATCTGGTCTTTTTATTGTTTCAAGTAAAGCGGAAGCAGCAAGGATAACTGGAGTGGAATTACTTGTCCCGCTTCATCTAGTTACACCAGGATCATCAAGAGTTGTATCTGTATTATATCAATCATCATTTAATAAAAGCGATTGATTAGAAAACTCTGTTGGACCTAGGCCAAGCGGCGAATCTTCAAAGTTCTTTATTTTTATTTGTGAATAATCTTTTATCTTATCTGTATAAAAATTATATGCCCCTATTATAAATGTATTTTTGCTTCTTTGAATTTGACTGGGTTTTTTTCAAAATTCATTATTTATATCCAATAGTTCATTAAATTTTATTAACAAATTTCTTATTTCAATGTCTATCTTTTTTTTGTTTATATAATTTGATAATGTTTCCTTAAATATTTTAACTTTTTCTGTTATTCCAGCACCAAAATTACCTGCAGAAATAAAAAATTTCATATTATTTTCAAAAGCATATTTGTCTAGCAAAGCAGCTTCTTCTGAATAATCCTTATTTATAATCTTTTTTAATTGTTTTATTATATCATTAATTTTTGATGTTTTCTTTTCTTTTATAAAATCTTCCAATTTTTCATCATTCAAATAATTTAAAATATTATCAGAATAACTCATATTAATGTATTTAACGCCGTTTTTTCGGAAGAATTCTAGGTTTTCAGTTAATATATCTAAATCACTTGCTGCATAATTTCTTTTAAAGCTTGTTGAATAAATTTCTGCATTCTTAAGTAAACCACCATCACCAGCAATTATTGATGCTATATTTGTTGAATGCTCGTTTTTTTCTCAATAATTCAAAAATGTAGATTTATTGTTTTCAAATTTAAATATTTTTTCGTCAGTTAATCTTGAATCATATATAACTCTATCGCTATTAATTAAATTTTGATCATTTGCATATTTGATAATGTTATAGTTATCTAAAGGTACCTGCTGATCAATGTTATTAGTTGTTTTGCCGTTGAATTTCATCATTCTAAAATCAACTAAACCAGCATCTATTATACCGATTTTTATCTTTTTATCTGTCCTCTCGTGTATTCCTAATTTATCCCATAAAGTTTTAAAAATTGTGTCGTACTTCTTAATATTTCTTGGTTGATTATTAAATATAGCAGACATCGTTAATGGAATAAATGTAACACCAATTAAAGCAATTGCTTGTTTTATTATTTTTCTGATTTTCATAATAACTCCTAATATAATTATACTCTTTTATATGAAATTATTTCCAATTATTATATTCGATCAATTTAAACAAATAAATTTATTATAAAAATACTTATATTTTTTTCTTTTGTATATAATTTACACATGCCAGAATACCCAGAAGTCACAGTTGTACAAAAATCTTTAAACAATCACATTAAAAATAAAAAAGTAACTAAGGTTGAAGTAAAAATTACCAAACTTATTAAAAACACTGATACACAATGTTTTATTAACTTTTTAGTTAATAAAACGATTATCAATGTTGAAAACTTTGGTAAATTTTTGGTATTTAATTTCGATGATAAAAGTCGTTTAATTTCGCATCTGAGAATGTCTGGTAAATATTTTATTAGAGAATTAAATGATCCACTTTTATATGCTTATAAACATGATTGTATATACTTTTGGTTAGAAAATAAAGTCTTAGTATATAACGATTCGCGGATGTTTGGTTCCTTTGAAATAATTGAAAATACAGATAAAAGAAGTTTATATCAAATTAAAAATCTAGGATTACTTCCGGCTGATACAGATGTGGATAAACTATTTGAAAAACTAAGGCACAAAAGCATTAGTATAAAAAAGGTTCTCCTCGATCAATCACTTGTTCTAGGAATCGGCAATATCTATGCTGATGAATCTTTACATCGTTCTAAAATATACCCCATGACACCTGCTAATAAAATTAGTAAACAAGAACTTAAAACTTTGCTTATGAATGCTCAAAAAATAATGGATGATTCTATTGTAAAAGGCGGAAGTAGTATTCATACATATTCTTCTGTTAATGGGATAACTGGTAAGTTTCAAAATGATTTGTGTGTTTACGGAAGAGAAAAGAAGCAATGCTTACAATGTAAGAAAACAGATATAATAAAAGTAAAATTAGATTTTAAAGAAAACGGTCGAGGAACATCATATTGTCCTAATTGCCAAAAGGAGAAAAATGTCTAAAAAATTAACTTTAGTTATTGATATGCTTAACGGTTTTACAAAATTCGGTCCTTTATCTAGTCCAAGAATTAATTCGATTATTCCTAATATTACTAATGTTTTAAAACATTCTGAAAATATATTGTTTGTCTGTGATGCTCATTCAGAAAATGATTTAGAAATGCAGCAATACCCAATCCATTGTCTAAAAGGTTCGGATGAGGCAAAAGTTGTTGAAGAACTCCAACCATATTTAGATTCTAAAAATGCTAATATTGTTTATAAAACTACTACAAACGGGTTTTACGATGTTGATCCAAAGTTTTGGGATCTTTATGATGAATTTGAATTCGTAGGTTGCTGCACAGATATTTGTGTATTACAGTTTGTACTTAGTTTAAAAACTTGATTCAATAAAATTGGCAGTGACAAAAAGATTTCAGTTATCTCAAGTGCTGTTGAAACATTTGATGCTCCAGGTCATAATGGGGACATTATGCACAATAATGCTTTGAAACTCATGGAAAATGCAGGGATTAAAATTGAAAAATAATACATTAGATTTGCACGGTGCATACACACAAGATGCAAAACCTAAAATCCAAGAAATGATAATGGATTTAGAAGATTTAAGAGTATCAGAAGTTGAAATAATCACCGGTAAAGGTAGTGGTGCTTTACAAACTACTTTAGAAGATTTTATTCGAAACTATAACAAAACACATAAAATAAAGTTGGTTTATAAAACTATAAATCAAGGTGGTTCATATCTTATTTATTTAGAACAGCAAGATAGATTTTCATATGATGAATATCATTATTATAATGCAATTAAAAAAAGAATTTCAGATGATTTTGATAAAATGGTTTCTGAATTTAAGAAATAATCCGTTTATACTATAAACAAGGAATAAACGGATTTTAATATCAATTATTTCGTTGCAATAAAATTTTCTCATTTAACTCTTGTTTCTTTGTTTGAATTTCTTCTTTTCTTTTATTAACAATAAAAATCATTTGTTCTAAAAATAAGTCGCGCATTACTCTATCATTTCATATTTTCTTAGATAACCTAAGTGAAGGTAAAATTTCAATCGGAATTTCTTGCGAACCTTTAATTTTATGAATATCATCGTGTTTTATTAATAAGGGCGGATTTTTTTTATTAGTTAAACTTTTTAGATATTCGATATATTTATCATAGGTTAATATTTGTGCATTTAATGACTGAATTTCACGACGTATATCAAAAATTTTACCTATTAATTTATGTGCTGTAAACTTATTTTTATATAAAAATGCTAATTTCTTGATGTCATCAAGATTATATATTCTGAGATCATTATGCATCTGGTTTTTAACTTTTGCATCTATATGATATATATTTCTTCCATCTAATAACATTGCTAAACCATATCAACAGGCAATTCTACCATCTTCGGTATTTTGTTTTATCATAGATAAAACAGGGTGTTTTATAGTTTTTGCAATGTTTTTAATGTTTTCAAAATACTTAGAAGTAGAAAATATTGAATCTGGGACTACATTATCAAGCTTAACCTGAATAGTTGAAAACTTTTTAACAGATATTTTAAAAAGTTTCTCCATAATTCAATTTTCTGGTCCAGCTCCTCAACCATAAAATACACAATTTGATGCAACAGGGATAAATTCTTTATCACCAATCAATGTTTGTATATCTTTTGTTATTTTCTCTCTAAGTTGAATTAGTGCTTTTTCATATGTGATATTTTTAAAACGGATGATTCCAAATCTGTTTTTGTAACTACCACCCTTAAAAGTTCCGATAGAATAACAATAAGGTAAATCTTTATGGTAATTTACACTATCTTTAAGTTTGCTCTTGTGAATATTTAAATAATTAACTGTAACTGCTTCAAAATCAATAAAAAAGATTTGTTTTTCCATATTATTCCTTTATTTTTAAAATTTCTATTTTTGATTTTATAAGCTCTTCTTCTAGTTCTGCAATTCTATTCAACTCATTTTCTAAAGACTGTGCTTGTGCTAAGATCGGTTTAGTTACTGGATCTTTTGGAGCGAAAAGTTCACAGGTTTCATTAGCTGCAATAACTGAAATATCATGTGTGTTTATTTCTTTTGCTATATTTATAATTTCATTTTTATCATAGGTTAAAAGTGGCCTTAAAACAGGTAAATTTGTAACACTTCCAATTGTATACATTGATTCTAGAGTTTGTGAAGCTACCTGTCCCAAGTTTTCACCATTAGAAATACCTAAATACCCATATTTTTGTGCTAACTTATCTGCAATACGGTAAAAACTGCGTCGCATTAGATTGATTTTGTATGCAGGTTTTGACACAAATGAAATATAGTTCATCAGATGTGAATAATCTGCCTGAATCAAATGTGAACTTATTTGATATTTATTTAAAACTTTAACAAGTGATATTATTTTATTAACAGTTTTTTTATCAGTTTGTGGTGGAGTTAAAAAAGTAAGAAAATCAACTTTAATTCCTCGCTTCATCATCAAATATGCAGCAACAGGAGAATCAAATCCACCAGAAATTAAGTGCAAGACTTTACCAGATATCCCTACTGGTAATCCTCCTAATCCTTTAATATATTCAGAAAAAACATATGTATATTTATTGCGAACTTCTAGATAAATTATTTGATTCGGATGATGCACATCTACTTTAGTTTTTGTTTTACTTAAAATAAATCCACCTAATAAGTTATTTAATTGTGCTGAATTATATTCAAATTTCTTATTATTCCTTCTTGCTTCAATTTTAAAGGTTTTAGAATCAGGTTTTAATAACTTTAATGATGCTTCTTTAAATGCTTCTAACGAATTTTCTACTACCAAAACAGGAGAATACGAACTAATACCAAATACATAATTTAGTTTCTTTATATTTTTCTCACTATAAGGTAGATACATTCGATCAAATTCTACTTCAGGTTTTATACCAACTATATGTGTGATGTTATTTGAAAGTTGATTGATAAATAACTTGCGATTACCTTTCTTTAAAACTAACTCTCCATACCGAATTAAAATTTTATTATACATATATCTCCTAACTTGTTTTTAGGTAGTTTTTCAGTTTAAAATAAGAAATTTTATACTCATTGTTTTCTATATTAATTTTAAGGTTAAATAATTGGTTTTTTGATTCATTTTTTTTATTTTCAAATCTTGGATTTTCCATAATATATATCGATAAAGCATCATACATTTTTTTATATTCCAAATTTTCTGAAAGAACTTTTATTAAATTTATTATAGAACTAATTCAGTTGTTTCATTTTTGCTTTTCATCAGTATAAATAAGTTTAAATTTATTTTTGTTAAAATGTTCAAACTCTTGCCTTATATGTTCCTTCTTGATTTGAATACTTTTTGTTTTGGGTAAATTTTCGTTAGCTATTAAAGAGTAATAAATATTCTGAATTCGTATAATCTCTTTATTATATCCATATATTTTTGCTTCTCTTTGATTTTGTTTTTGTCTGTAAATATTTATCTGTATTTGTTCAAATTTTTTTAAAACTTCTGATGTTTTCTCTAATAAGTCATCTGCACTCTTGCTATCTTTATAAAGGTTTTCAACAGATGTTTTTAAATTTGAAAAATCATCTTTATTACTTTTACCACTTAAATTAAGCGACAAAAGTTTTTGATTAATATTTTCTAAAAGGTTTTGAATTTTTTCTTTATTATCAAGTAAATATGACTTAATCCAATTTCTCTTATTTGTCTCTATTTCATGAATAAACATTACTTTATAAATCTTTTTTACTTTATCGATTGTTACTAATGTATCTTGTTTTTTTCACTCTTCTGTTTGCTTTTTTCAACTTTTACTTAATTTAGTATAAAAATCAACATCTTGTTTTTGGTTTATTTTGCTATTAATAAGAGATGATAAATGTGCATATAAAGCAAAATCTAATTTTTCAGAAGCATAAAAAAACTCTATAAGTTTGTTTCCATATTGTCTTAAATTATCAAAAACACTTCTTAATTCTTCAAAATTACCAAATCTTTTTTGTTTATCAGCTTTAGTCACAGTTGTTCTTATATCTTCTATTTTCTTTTGAATATACGGATGAAACTGGATTCCATTATATTTTGTGTTGTTTAATGAAATAATTAAATCATCAGTTACATCTAAAAAAACTGCTACATTTTGCTCAATATCATTTCATTTAGTCGTAAATGGCTGCGATTTTTTATCAAATAACATTTGTTTTTTTAGATATAACTTATATTTTTTTCTTAATTTAAGAAAAAAACCATATGTTTTAATAAGCTTTCGATGTTCATTTTGAATATTATATAGACTTTGTTGTTCTTTAAATTCCGAACTTATTGTTTTCAATGTTTTTTGAATTTCGGTTAAATCAGAATAAATACTTATATATTCATAAACATTATTTTGTAAAGTGTTTACTTTTTTTAAATTATTGATATTGTCATTTTGATATGATGATATTTTATAATCCATATTTTGGGTGTTTTTATGCATCAAAATAAAAAAAACAGACCTTAAAAAAAGGACAAATAAAAATGTTATTAAAGTAATTAAAATTGATATTACAATTCAAAAAACTATATGCATTTTACTCCTATATATATTATAAAGAAATAATTATATTTGGAGTATTATTTTAAAATTAAGTTCACGGTTGCCGGTATCCCTACTTCGTATGCTACTTTTTCAAATTGATTAATATTATATTGGTTTGGTTTTCCAGGATATAATAATTTTTGATAAACTGCATCGGTAGATTTTTGAATTCTTTTGGTAACAAGATATAAAAATTCAGGTGACACAACAACTTTATTATTTTTATAAATTAGTTTGATAATAAAATGTCCAAAGAATAAATTAATTTCTTTGATACCATCCTTTACATTTGTAATTGCTCTAGAAAAATTGTTATAACCAATACCAAAAATTCTAGGAAATCTTGTATGTGTATGTGGTGCTAAATTCGCTTCATTTAACTTAGATAAACCTATATTATGTAAATAATATGCAGAGTGTCCATATTCACTTGTTTGTGGTAACAAATATCATTTTAAGAACTTAAAACTAAATTTATCTAAATTACTTAAAAAACTCATTCAGTTGTTTGATAATAATTCACTTAATTTTGATTCATTATTTTGCACTTGTAAAAATTGATTTTTAAATTCGTTTCAGTTTAATTGTTCATCTTGTTTAGGATTTTTGATATTAAAATATTCTGCAACCTTTAAAATATTTGCATTTTCTTTGTTTATATTTAAGTCTTCTTGATTGCTATTTTGATTGCAACTTATTGCTGTTATCGGAATAATTTGTAAAGTAAGTGCTGTAAAAATTTTTTTCATCGATCTCCTATATTACTATTTAGTAATATTATATTACAAATTATTTTTTGGTAAAATATTACAATCAAATACTTGAAATATTACTATAAAAAGTAGTAGAATAAAGATATAAAGGAGTTTTTATGAAAAAGAAAATGAAATTTTTTTCTTCTATCTTACTTGCTTCATCTTTTTCAATCGCAGTTGCTTGTTCTAATCAAACTACAACTGAAAACGCTAAAGTAGTAGATATAAGTTATTCAAATTTATCTTCTGATTCAGTTAAAATTAATATTAAGTTTAATCATTTATCAAAAAATCTTGATTTAACTAAATTTAAATTAACTTTGAATGATATAACAAATGTTTCTTTTAAAAACAATGTAACTTTAAATACCATTAGTGTGCAATTAAATCATTTGAAAAGTAATTTTTCTTATTACATTACCGATATATCTATAAATAATATATCTTATATTAATGGTATAAATAAGTCACAATTAAGTTTTAAAACACTTAATACAAATAATAATGATCAAACTCCATCTGATAAAAATCCAAGTGATGGTAAACATAAAGAATCAAAAACTGATGCTAACATCGTCAATATAAGTCATCTGAATATTACAAAAAATTCTGTAGATATTGCTGTTAAATTATCAAATGTTCCTAATATTGAAGTTGACAAGTTTGATGTATCCATAAATCCATCTGATGAAGCATCATTTAGCAAACAAATAGATAGCAGCGATCCAAATTCGGTTATCGTGCATATCAGTGGATTGAATCAAAACACCCGATATACCATTTCAGATATAAAATATGATAATGTCTCAATAAAATCAACTTATAATAATAGTAATGATTTTACTTTCAAAACCCTTGAACCAGGGCAACATAACTCTAACCAAAATCCACAAAAAGAAAACGAACCAACCATATCTATTAATAACATTTCGACACAAAATATAACTTCGACATCTGCAACCTTAAAAATTAAATTAAATAATATTTCAGATTTTAATATAAATAAATTATCTATTTCGTTAAATCCTTCTGATAATTTTAGAATCTCTAAACAACTTGATACTAATAATTTAGATACTGCTATTGTTAGTTTAAGTGGTTTAAGTTCAGATACAAATTACAAAATCACAGATATTCAATATGACAATACATCACTTAAAGTTGCTGATGGTTCATTAAACCTTAGTTTTAAAACTTTAGTTGATTCAAGTAAAACAAATAACAGCGGACAAAATAACCAGGATAATAATGAAAATAAACCAAGTGAACCAGACAATTCACAAAGTTCACAAAATCCTGGTTATACCCTTTCTGCTGGACAAGAAGAAGCAGAAGCATCAAAAGATACAACTCCACAAATTCAAGTCCAAATTAGCGATTATGGAAATGCATATGATTTACAAAATGCAGATGCTATCCAAAGTAGTGAGTTAAATATTCATAATTCTACTAACTTTTCTGAATTAGAACAAAGCAGTTTAAATAGCAAAGATAACTGAAGTACATATTTTAACTATCTAGCTTCACCAACTGCTAAAAGTACATCTAATGATGCCGAATCAACATTACATATTGATTCGGCAAAAACAACCGATATTTCAAGTATTTCCGAAAATAATTCAACCATTACAATAACTTTTAATGATGCAAGCATCACTACTGCAAAAGTTTTAGTTAAAAGTTTTGACCAACACAATAAATGGAGTAAATATATTGATTTAACCAAAAATTCAGGTAATTGAACTTTTCAAAGTAATTTATTAAGCAATTATCAAAATCAATATGTTATTACTGAAGCAACCTTTAATAATTCTTATAAAGTTCCTTTTAGTTTACAAAAAAAATATAAATTTAGTTTACCAGAAGGTGCTTTTAATTCACTTGATTTAACTAGTTTGACTGTTTATAAAAATGAAAGTAGCAAAGAAATTTTTGGTAGTGCTGCATTTAATTGAACATCAGATCAAGTAAAGATTCTTTCAGATAAAGTTTTTGTATTTACTTTTGATGTTGAAAAACAAGTATATACCGAAAAAAAATCAACAAATAGTTCAAGTACACTTGATATTTTTGGTGGTGGTCAAAGTGAAATTTTAAATGCAGACGAAAATTTTGATGCTGGTAACTCTATACCAGCAACTAAGAAAATTTATATCCCTTTTAATCAATTGCATAAATTCTCTTTATCTGGTTTTCAAGAGCAAATTAAATATAAACTTAAATATCTCGATGTTGTTAATTCAGGTAGTAATGTAAACTTTTTAAAAAGAAAAGATTTAGCATCTAAAAACATTGCTTTTTCATACAACTTCAACTGAAATCAAAGTATTGACTTTAAAAACCAATTATCAGGTGGAAGCGATACAAGTACAGGAACATTAAAAAATACTGGAATTATTAGTAAATCTGATTTAGTTGCTGAAAACAAGAAAGCTAACAAAAACACCAAAATAAGTTTTACTCCACAAAACTTCAACACTTTGCTAGACTATAATAATAACTTCTATAATTTTATCCATAGATATCCAAATACTAAGGAAAGTAAGAGGGAAACAAAATTTGTTTTATATAAAAATAATCAACAACAAAATATTCATTGATTTAAAACACGTAATTATCTTGAAAACTCATTGTTCAAAATCAATGAAGATAAGACATCTGCATCATTTACCCAAGATCTTAGTGAAATCAATACAAACGGAGTACCTGATGAAGATGTTATCATCTGATTGGTTTTTGAATTAGATATGAATACTGCTGCATATCGTGATATTAATGAAGTTTCAGATATTCGTTCTAAGGTTATTGTTCCTGTTTCCTTAAAAAATATTAAAGAACATAAACATGTATCAAATGTTGATTTTATGTTTGATTATGTTTCAGGCAAAAAGTCCTTACAGCAAGCATTATTTGTTAAAATTAAAAACAACGTAACATTTGCTTTACACTTTGAAAACAACATACTCAAACTTGTTTTAAAAACTAAAAACGGAACCAAATTTAATAACATCTTATCAATGCATAATCATTCAAACAGTCGCTCAGCATTTATAAACCGTGTCGATGTTTTTGTTAATTGAATTCAAAGCATAACTGATAGCACACCTAAAATAACATTTAAACAAAAACATCAAATTGATAAAAACTCTATTTTAACATCATCAGAAGGTTACATCGATAAATATGATGTTAAGGTGCTTGCTGATTCAACAGATCATGGAGAACCAACTACAAACTTCTTACAAGATTCACCGAAAGAAAACGAACGAAGCAAAAGATTATATCAAGAAGATAATGTAGCACCTATCCAAGAAGCTAGAAGTAGAGTTTTTAGCATCAACCATCAAGCTGATGGAACCTGAAACATCATTGGTAAAGTAAGTGATAAAAAAGATGATTATAGATTCTATGCATTTGTTAATTATCATGTATGACATACAAATACATCTGATATAAATAAGGATTTATATAAAGTTTCTACCGATGCTTCTGGTGCAAAAATCATTACCGTGCATGATGCAAAACTTATTGCACCAACATTAATGAAACGTCCTGCTAATCCTAACTCAGTTGATAGATATCAACCTGTATACACACATATAAATTCAACCAATAATGAAGATTTTTATCACGATACAAAACTTACAGGTGATATTAATCCAACTGGTAATATTTATAGTTTTAAAATTCCTGAAAATGAAGCAGGTATTACATATAAAATCTTTTTAGATCTTTCTGCTAATGTTGCAAATGATTATGATGAATTTAAAAACACCGATGGTGAAGTAGTTAATCGCAAAGATCCAAATACTAGTGATCACAACAAAAATAACAAAGCAAATGTTGATACAATTATTGCAATAGTTGATTTTACCCCTATTTTCAAACATTTTAATTATCAAAACTTAGACACTTACACACATGATAATAAAAAGTTAACTACACAGGAAAAAGCTGCTATCAAGCATTTTCTAGATTTTCAAAACCTTAAACCAATCGATTTTTCAACATTATCATTATATGTTTCTTCGTTCGATAACTTAAACTTTTATATGGCTACCCTTCCAAAAAACCGAGCAAATGGTAATGCAGATTCTGCACCTGGTTTAAGATACCGCGAATATCTTATTGGAAATAATCCAATAAAAACAAGTTATTCTGTTTCAAATTATAACACACAGCGTCCTGCGATATGAGGACAAGTTAAAGATTACGATTGATTTAATGGTTCATCTGGTAGTGGTATATATGATTCAAAAGGTAAAATTGTTGGTTTGGATGCTAAGGGTGGTAGATGATCATCAAGTAATTTCTCTATTTTCGATACCCAAGAATACCAATACTGAGGTGCAAGTGGAGATTATATGAATCCACAATCATTTAAAGAAATTGTTTCAAAAATGGCATATTTATATCCACAAAGTTTTAGTAATCTTTATCCAGATAAAAAGTAAAACAAAAAGTTGTAGGTTAAACTGCGACTTTTTGTTTTACTTTCCGATTTTTTTCTTACAAATCCTGCTTTATCGTAGTGAAAAAATAAACTAATATATTGTTAAAAATATTATATAATTGTTTAATACTTTGTATTAAACTATTATATTATTTTAGTTTATATAATAAGGTAGGAGAAATATGTGAAACTTGTTTAAAGAAGTTTTTCGATCGCTATTTAAAAACAAAGCCATTGTTATTGGTTTAAGTATTCTTATATTTTTAACATCTGGTATTTTTACTGTATTATATGATACATCAAAAGCGATGCGAACTCAATTTAATAACTATAAAAAAATCTCTGTTGCACACGATTTAACTGTTGATTATAACCTTCCTGCTTCTGGACAAGCATTTAATGATGGATATTATATCAATGGTGAAACCAAATTTACTGGTGGTGCAGGTTATGACAAAGGAATTCGTTATGTCTCAGACGATGCATTTTCAAATAAGAAAATCATCGATTTTAACGAAATAACTGATCGTTATATAAATATTTCAAACTTCTTTAATGACAAAAGTGATAAGCATAAATATATTCTCAAAAATGATTTCTCTACTCTTTACAATACATATTCAGCATCAGATGATTCAGAATTTTTGGATTTAGATTATACAAAACCACAAAAGAAGATGCATTTTAAAAAGAATTATTTGATTAATCTTTACCAAAAAAATGATGATGGTAGTTTTTCTCAAAGTGTTGTTACAAAAGAACTACATATTTTTGATAAATTTCACCTTGATAAACAATACAAGTTTTCTGATATTGCATTTATTAACTCTGAAAATCAAAATAATATATATTTTTCACAATTATCTGCTTTATATATTAATGCTGATACACATGAGGCCACCTTTGATTTTGTTAAAGGAAAACAATGAGAATTAACTGATGCAGTTGTTAAGGTTGAAAATAATGAGTTAGCAAAATTGCTTGGTTTGGTATCTTTAGTTAATAATCCATATGTATATATTATTGACGGTTCAAATAAACCTACACTATATACACATAATAAAGATGATGATATTACAAAATATATAAGTAAAGAAATAAAGGCTAACCTTAATTACTCAGATTTATTTTCTTCTCCTTCTTTTGCTGTATCAAAAAAAGAAAAATTTGAATTTACCAAAAATGCTGATTATCTTATTCCGAATAAATGAGCCAAAATCCGACGTACTGAATCATTTTTCTTACGTAAAGAATATGAAATTACATACGATAAAGAAAATCAATCAAAGTGAACTGGATCATATCGAACCTTTTTAGAAAATCAAATCCAACAAAATAATGGAGAAGTTCCAAGTTACTTAAAACACTTTAGTTTTTGAGAAAAGGAAATTCTTATTTATAACATCCCTTTTGTTGATTCACAAAATGATGTTAAACTAGGACAAAAGGGTTTAATTAGAAGTAACAATCCTGCTGTTTCCTTAGACGAAATAAACCATAGTAAACTTTCATTAGCTCCTGATGAATATCAACCTACACCTTTTAAAAAAATTCTTTTTATTCTTGACAAACCAAAAACCATTGCTCAAATTGAAAACCGAATTATTGGTGAAACTAATTTTAATGAATTAATTAACAAAAATATTTTAGGGGATCGTTTCAATATTATAAAAAACGGGGCTTTAGATATTGTTAAGCACGAAATATATAATCAAATACAAAAATATGTTCCTGCTTCTGATATCGGGATTCGTCAAAGCATAACAGTTGATTCTTTTGATGAAAAAGATAGTGGAAAAAATGTTTTTCATTTTGTTAATTTAGGTGATAGGAATCAAGAAATTAATGGTATTGCTAATAACATTGACAAATTAGTTAATGAGCAAAGTAGACCAACACAGATTTTAAATATTAAAGGTGATAATTCAAATAATGAAATTTCTTCTTTTTTTAAAACAAAAGAAGTAAATCCTTTTATTGCTTTTAAAATTATTGATCAACTCAGATTTAATGTCGAACCCATTGACAAATATATTCATATAGATCGCGAATATGCTCCATTAGAAATCGTTAACTCGCTAAATGGTGATATTCATAATATTGAAAATCAAAAAATTTACCATCTAACACGTTATCAAGGTCGCGATGATTTAAGAGATGATCAATATAACCAATTTATTAATTTAGGTTTTGTATGATTGAATCAAAATGATTTTTATTTAACTAAACCTGTTTATAATTCCAATAAAAAGATTTTAAATTGAATCAATGTAGAAATACCTGGTTTTGTTAATGGTAAGGTCCCAATTGATAAAATATTAAATTATCTAACTACAAACAATCTTACCGTTCAGGTTAAATTGAATACTTCTTCATATGTAGAAAAATCTGATCAATTTTCTAATACTGTTTATATCCCTTTTGGATACAGGGCTCCGCAAACAGATGTCTTAAACCAAGCATTTGCTGAAAAATCACTGAAACTTGGTGTTGAACGTATTGAACAAGCTTTATTAAACACTGACTTAGTTACTCAAGGTTTTATTCAAAAAGAAACTATATATTCTATTGTTCAAGCAGCAACATATACATTTGATAAAAACGATTTTGCTTCTATCTTCTCTAGTGGATTAATTAACCTTAATATTTTGCCAAAACTTGTATTAGACGGATTGTATTATATGTCACACGATCCAAATGGTGATTTTGCTAAAAAGTTATTCGTTGATATCTTTGAAAAAATTTATTCTTTAATCGAAAAAGCAGAACAAAACCACCAAACACCAAAAGAATTTATTAAAACAGAAATTAAAAAACTTTTTAATTTTATTTATTTAATTACAGGTAAAGATATAAAAAACACTTTTGATTTAGATGTATTTATCGATTTTTCAAATGATATAAAAGCTACTATTAAAGCATTTATCAATATAATTAAGACTATTGATTTTAAAAAGTTTACCGATATTATTCAAAATTTCTTTGAAACTTCATATAACAAAACTATCAAAAATCCTGCATTCCCTGATACACACAGCAAAGATGGTAAACACAAACTAAGTATTTTTGATATTATTATTGCACTTTTAAAATCAATTGATTCAAATCAATTTAAAACTGCTTTAATTTCTCTTCTCGATACAATCAACCCGCAACTTATTCTTAATATCGGAGAAAAAAATAATATTTTCACTTCGATATTAGGACAAAGTACAAACCTCGTTAAAAAACTCACTGATATTATTTTTCTTTCTGATGACGGAAAATCCAAAGACTATACAAGATTTTTAAACGGGATTAAATTCTTTATTCGTGCATTTGATACAGATGTGTTTATCAAAACATTAGAAGAAAACCTAAAAATTTCTCATTTTGAAACAGAGCGATCAGAATTAGATATTCAAAAGAATGTTATTAAACTAAAAGAATATCAAGCACTTTCATATTTAACTAATAGTGATTTAACTTATGCCACATTAAAAGCATGATTTAATGTTCCAGGTTCCGATCGTGTCATCAAGACTGCACTAGCTAAGATGTTAAATCTTTCATTTAAAGGACAGAGTGTTGAAATAGGTGATAATCAATATGTTACTATCCCTGCAAAAGATGATGATAAATTAGATTTTTTTGATTTATTAGATTTATTACAAGGTAGTGTTAGCTCACCTGCCAATTCACAAGCTACAGAAAATACATCAACTCAACCAGCTGCAAGCACACCAAACTTAAGCACCTTAATTGAAAACATCTCACAATTAAACAGTATCGATTGACAAAAAATACCAAGTAATATTTTGTCTCTTGCATATAAATATCTTGGATTAACTAATAAAAATCAAGTTTGAAACAAGGAACAAATTAATAACATTGTCCAAATTTGACGTTACTTCTTTGATACTTTTGGAGAACAAACAAGCAAAAAATCTGATTCATTACATTCTTTTTTCAAACTTGCTAATGCATATATTAATCAAGAACCTAATTTAGATTCAAATGTTTTTCTAACTATTTCATATAGTGTTATTTCAAAACTTTTAACTTTGAATTATAAAGATTATAACTACCTTATTGATATTCTTCCACTTTTAAAAGTATGATGAGAATTATTTAATCCAAAAATCAATGGTAGTTTACAGCAAAAACAAAAATTTGCTAATGACTTGCTAGCACTAGCAAATCAAAAAGACACTATTGATTCTTTTAATAGTTTTGAACTTTTTCTGCCTTCAACCCAGAATATAGTTGGTTCTGAACATACAAAATTTGGTATTACTCGTTCGCTTGCAAATCCAAAACAAATGCAAAGACTTTTCTTTGTAAAAGATAAAAATGGTAAATATTCTAACAAAGATTTACAAAATATTGTTGACCAAAATCCTGAATTTGAAAACTTCTTAAGTACATATGCATATGAAATCACAAAACTTTTTTCATATATTGCTTCAGAAGAACAATATGCACCATTTGATAAAGAAATCACGGAATACGATGGAATCAAATTAAAATATAATACATTATTTGCTACTATGCAGGACGTTTTTGTTAATAAAGTTATTACCGATGATATTATTAAACATTATTATTTAATTAACAACTTTTTTAACCAATATTCATCAAATCTACAATTTCTCGATCAAATCAGGATACCACCGCTTATTACCAATAAAATATTAATCCGAAAACATCCACAAGCACTTATTTGATTACTAACTGATAAAAACAACATTGGAAAACCATCTGAAAATGATTCAAATGTTGGATACTTTTTAATTAATAAGATTATTGACTTTGAACAACTTCTTAGTTCTGGTAAAGAAAACACTTATGAATTTATTAATTCATTATTAGGTATTCCATTAGTGGTAAAAAATAAAAATGAAGAAAGTGGTAATGCAAATAATTCACAATCAGAAGTTATCGGTGGTAGTGTACCTTCTATTGAAAATGACTTTGTATGGGAAATTTCTATTGATAATGATTTCTTCGTGAACATCCTTAATGCAGTAACTGAAAATCCAAGTGAATACAAGTTTTTTGATATTAACCTTGGTGATGTTTTCTTTAAGTTACTTAACTCACTAACTGGGTTTAATAAAATTGACAACATTCTTGTATTTAACCAATCTGCTTCATATTTAGCAAAAGTAAATTATGCATATATGTTGCATAATCATAAAGAAATTTATGATGGTGAATTACCAGTTAATCCGATTGAGATGCTACAATTAATCGACAGTTTACCTGAAAAATATAAAATTAATGTAAATGGTTCGAAATACTTAATTATAGGTGATGACATCTCTTTTGATTACTTTTATCCTGTCTTAGATGAAAACAACTTACAAGTAGATACTAAATCTCAAGCTATTGTTTATGTAAATAACAAAGGATTCGATCGCATTCATCAAGCTTATCGTGGTAGTTTAGTTAAAGAATATTTAACAGTTAAAAACACTTCTAAATATACCAATGAACAACTTAAAAACATTATTGAAAAATATGTACAAAGTAAAATTGATGACACATCGAAGTTACAAAGAACATATTTATATAATGAATTAGACCCGATTAACCCGGAGCGTAGCATCCGTATTTCTTCAGTTCAAACTATTATCACCACCCTTAGTTATGTTTCAAATGTTATTCTAGCAATTTTGGTTTTCTTAGTAACCATTTCAGTTACATTTATTATCAAAAGATATATCGCAAACAAAAACAAAGTTATTGGAATTTTGGTTGCACAAGGATATACACCACTTCAAATTTCACTTTCAATGACAACCTTTGCTTTCTTTACCATTTTTACCGGAAACTTGCTTGGGTATATCACTGGATTTTCGATGCAATCACTTGCAATAAAAATCCTTGATAATTATTGAACTGTTCCGATAGAAACACTTAATTTCTCTATTATTTCTTTTTTAGTTAATATTATAGTGCCACTGCTTGCAATGTCCATTTTAATCATTGTTGTCTCATTAAGGTCGCTAAGGTATAAATCAATTGACTTAATGTCCGGAATTGTTGATGTAAGCACTGGTGAAAGTTATCAAAAATATATTAAAGTATTTAAAAACCGTAGTGTTAAAACTAAATTTGGTGCATCGCTTATATTTAACAGTTTCTGAAAACTTGCTTCCTTTGGAATATCAGTTATTTTAGCATCTATTACTACTTCATTTGGTTTTGCAACTTTTGGAATCTTCAATAAAACAATTGATAAAACATACGAAAACCGCAAATATAACTATAAAATAGACTTAACAACACCAACTACTGAAGGGGGTTCATTAAAGATTTTAAATCCAGAAGATGTAAAGAACTCACTTTATGTTCCAATTGGTCGAGCAACAGAACTTAATGCATATCAAGCAGATTACTTTAAAAATGGTTATTCAACTGCTATTAATGTGCAAAATAAAAACGGAGAACCTACATTCAAAGATCCACATCTTATTACTCAGTTTTCAATTAATATCAAAATTGATTCGTCAATTTCTATTGATCCATTCAGTGTTGTATTTCAATCCTTGCCTGATGTACAAAAATCCAGAATTATCCAAAGTCGTGATCAAATTGGTTATGCACTTACTAAAACACAAAAAGGACTCCCTTTCAAAGTTGAAAACGGCAAACAAACAAATAATGTTGATTTCGAAAAAGCACATCAACTTGGTTTAAATAACTTCTTTTTATATGTTCCAAGTGCAGATAACATCATCGATGGAAAATTCTTTGTAATGAACTGAAGCGATGATGATGGTAAATATAATCACAATGTTATTAAAACCACATATTTCCGCGATGAATATCGTGCTTTCTTGGTAAATGGTTATGAACAACTAGCAAAACAAGGTATATATGATTTTGACATCGTTTTCAATGGAGTTTATCTTGATCCTAGATATGATGAAACATATACCTATGTAGATAGTCAACTACCTAATGGTGAAAAAATACGTCTATATGGATATCGTCCTAATTCTAAAGAAATCGCTATTAAAAACGGTGATCAAAACTTATTAGCAGAAATTAATAATGACTTTGCTAACAATAATTTTGATTTGAATAAAGATATCCCGCTTGTTATAAACGAGGTTTCGGCACGTAAGTACCATTTAGCAATTGGTTCAATTCTTAATTTGGAACCTAAAAATCTTGTCTATCGCTTTCAAAATCGTATTAATAAAGTTTTAGGAAAACCAGTTATAACACCACATAAATATCGCTTTGTTGTTAAAGCAATCAATCAAACTTATATCAAAGATGAATTCATTATCCCTAAGAAAGCTGCTGATAAGTTGATTGGTTTAGATTCACTTGTCGATAAAGAATTTAATGGTCAAAATGATGATGCATACAAATTTAACGGTATTCTTTCAACTAATCCACTACCAATTCAACTTATTTGATCGGCTAACCTATACTCTGTTTCAGGTTATTCTGGATCTATTGCTTCCTTTTCTACTAAATCCATAACAGAAAAAGACAAAAAAGATTTATTCGATGGAATTTTCGGTTCAAAAAACACAGTTAAGAACTCTCCTGCTGATGGAGCAATGGCTGCGATGGGATATAGTGACTTAGATATAGCCAAATTCTTAGATCCAGATTATAATCCTAAGGATACACCTTTACAAGAGTTTTATCAAAAACAACGTAATTTAGCAGACATACAAATTGAAAAGTTTGCTAAAGAATTTGATAACCAACTCTTTATCCCTGTTGCTACTGGACTTGATTCAAAACAAATTGAAATTTCTTTCACACAAGGAATTTCAAGAACTGTACAAATCATTGTCACAATTATTACCGTCCTTAGTTTCTTGATTTCTATAATAATTCTTATTATTATTTCAACCATACTAATTAATGAAAACGAGAAGAACATCGCAATTTGATCTATCTTAGGATACAATAACAAGGAAAAACTTAAAATGTTCTTTGGTATCTATATACCGTTTATTGTTATTTCTATTATTATTTCACTTCCTTTTGCTTACGGATTAATGGTATTCTTTGCTAACTTCCTTGCTACTGGTGCTGCTATTGCTATCCCTTTATCAATTACCCCATTAAACTTTATTTTCACAGCTTCCATCATATTTGGTGTATTCTTAATCACAGCAATTCTATCTTGATACAACATTAATAAAATTAAGGCAATTGACTTATTGAAAGGTAAATAATGAAACAAAAACAACCAAATCAGCAAAACAATGATCAAGAACCAAAAACACAGTTAATCATTGAATCTGAAGAAAAAACTCAAGAAATTATGCAAGAACCCAAAGAACCTGCAACAATTTCTAAAAAAATTTCTGATGTTAAAATCAACCGTAAAAATGTTTTTGAAATCCTTGATGCTGAATCCGATTCTAAGGAAATGATTGTAGATCGTAAAATTGCTCGAATTTTAAAAATTGCTGCAAATAAAAAACGCCCTAGGGACGAACATTTTGATTTAAAAAACACTGAAGATAATATCATCGAAGTTCGTAATGTTTCAAAATATTATTTATCTGGTTATAAAGTAACCCGTGTACTTAAGAATGTTTCATTAAACATCAAAAAAGGTGAATTTATAATGATTTTTGGTAAGTCTGGTGGCGGTAAGTCTACCTTGCTAAACTTAATCAGCGGACTCGATCGACCTTCTCGTGGAGATGTAATTGTCTGTGATGAAAATCTACCATATTTAAGTGATTTAAAACTTACTTTATTTCGAAGAAAAAATGTAAGTTTTATCTTCCAAAACTACAACTTACTTCAAAACCTATCTGGTTATGATAATGTACAAACTGGTGCATATTTACAAAAAGATCCAGATAAAAAACTTGATATCAACGAATTATTTAAAGAATTTGATATGGAATCAGTTATGAATAAATACCCATCACAGATGTCGGGCGGACAACAACAACGGATTTCAATTCTGCGTGCTTTAGCAAAAAATTCAGCAATTATTTTTGCTGATGAACCTACTGCTGCTTTGGATGAAAAAACTACTGGAATTGTGCTGTCATATTTATTTAACATCAATAAAAAATATGGAACTACCATAGTTATGGTTACTCATAACCCTGCAATTGAAGCAATTGCAGATCGAGTAATCCATGTACAAGATGGAAAAATCAAACGAACTAAAATCAATCCAAATCCAACTGATCCAACCACAATTAACTGAGAAACATAAAAAATCTATCCTTACGGATAGGTTTTTATAACACATTAATAAATATTTTCATAGAACCTTTTATTAATATATCTTTTAAAGCATAACTAACAAGTAAAACATCCCCTGCTCTTATAGCAACATCATTAATAAAACCAATACCTGAATAAACAACTATTTCCAAACAATGCTTTGCTTTGTTTTTGATCTTTATCTCTTCATTATTTAAATCATATACCGATAAATTAAAGTTTGCCGCATTATATAAGGCGTTTTTTTGGTATTTTTGAATTTTTGGTTGAAGTTCCAATTTCATCGTTTCTAGTGATTGATCGCTATGTATTTGTCGCATTTTTCCGTTCTCATCGACTCTTTGGTAATCATAAAGCCGATATGTAATATCACTAGATTGTTGTAATTCATATACCATTGTTTCAGATGGGATTCCATGGACTAATCCTGCTTGAATAAAAACAAAATCACCGATTTGCAAACTTACTTTATTTAAATATTGTTCAATATCCGAAGAATTAATTGATTTAGATATCTTTTCTTTTTGATTGGTATTTGTACCTAAAATAAAGGGTTGATGATTGTTTTTTAAAACATACCAACACTCATTTTTACCTAATGAACTAAATGCTTTTGCATAGTTATCGTCAGGATGTACCTGGATACTTAGTGGATGCTTCGCATCCAAAAACTTAGTTAAATTCGGATATATAAATGATTGAGCTTGCTTTTTTGTTAAACCGAAAAATTCTGGATTACTTCTGATAAATTCATTTAAGGTTTGCTTTGTATGTGCAACTACAGATTCACAATCTTTGATTGTTGATATCAATCATGCTTCACCTGCATTAAAATCCAAATGATACATTTGCTTTATGTTATCATTTGCTCATAAAGTTTGTTTGAAATAAGGTTTTAAAAAGATAATTTTATTCATTGTTTCTTAATTTCTTATTAAAAGCAGAGTTAGTAAATAATGCTAATAAAATAAGTAACAATCCTGATAAAACTAACAAGAATATCCCATAGACAAATTGTGAAATGTTTATAACACTTTTTCCTTTTGCAATTGCATTAGCAACAAACATTTTATATTCTGGTGCTCCGAGAGCAGTTAAAGTGATACCTACAATTAGCAAAACTACTGCAACAAAAATAATAGTATATAGGATTATCCAATCTTTATATTTTAAAAACTTAGTTTTTAGCATTTTTACCTTTCTTTCAAAAATTGATTTTTGATAATGCTGCTGCAAACTTAGAATGCTTGTTAATTTCTTTATCTTTTCAAAATCCATAAATTAATGCTGTAATAGTAGTCCCAATAATAATAGCAATAAAGTAAAATAGAATACCAAGTCCAGTTCCGTGTACATTCGAACCTACTGCACCTAAAATTGCTACAATTGGTCCACCATGTGCTGCTGCATTAGTCACTGATAAAGCACCTGCAATTCCCCCTGCTACTGCTGAACCAATTACATTTGCTGTAATAACTCTTTTTGGATCAGCAACAGCAAATGGAATAGCCCCTTCTGAAATACCAATAAATCCCATCAAAATAGCTGATGCACCCAGTGATTTTTCATTATTGCTAAATTTCTTTCTAAAAATCAAGGTAGCAAAACCCATTCCAAGTGGAGCAACAGGAATTGCAGCACCTACCATACCCATAGGTTCAAATATACTTTGTGTTACAAGTGCAGATGATGATAAGAAAGCAACCTTATTTATCGGACCACCCATATCAAAACCAGCCATTCCACCTAATAAAATACCGAGCAACAATGCAATTCATATTCCGATGTTAGAATCTTTTGTAAAGATATGTTTTAAAGCTTCAATAAAGCGATCCATAACATATCCTATTGGAGCGCCTATGACAAAAATTACCAGCATAGAGTAAAATAAAGTTACTCCGATTGGTATTACAAACATAGGTATAATAGCAGAAATTGATTTTTGAATTTTTAAATTAGCAATCCACTTAACAGTATAACCTATTAATAATCCAAACAGAATACTTCCGACAAACCCCATCGGGGTTGCTGCTGAAATTCCACCTATGCTAAAGAATAAATCATTTTTATTAGCAATAAACGATACTACAAAACCAGGCATAATTGCAGCTCGTCCTGCAATTGAATATGCTATATATCCACCTAATGCACCAATCATCAAGGTAAATGAAACAACCCCGATTTCAAGCAGCCATCATAGGAAATCTCCTTTTGGAGCAGATGTATTATTTCCGTAAATAGCTTTACCTAATCCTAGGGATATCGCTATCATAATACCACCAAATATAACATATGGAATCATATATGATATCCCTTTGATAATATGTTTTAATACTCCTTGTTTGGTATCATCTTTACTTTTTTCTACATTTTTTTCATTATGATAGATTTGTGCCAATGATGCTTTTTGTATAACAATATCTGGATTGTGAATTGCTTCTTTTGTTGATGTTACATATACTTTTTTACCATCAAAATCTTCTAAAGGAATTTTAACATCTGAAGCAATAATTACAAATTCTGCATCTTTGATGTCTTGCTGTGTAAGTTGATTTTGAATTCCGACTGATCCACGTGTTTCTATTTTAGGTTGATATCCTAATTCACTTAACTTATTATGTAGTGTTTCTGCTGATAAATATGTATGAGCAATACCGACTGCACAAGATGTAATTCCGATTACTTTTTTGCCCTGATTTGATGCTGTAGTTGCTAAATCTTTATTTTCTAAATACGAATCGATGAGATTGTATATTCGGCTGACATCATTACTTGTTTGTAGTTCTTCGGTTGTTTGCGAATCAAGTAAAATAGTAGAAACCTTAGCTAAAGTATGCATATGTAAGTTATTTTTGTTTTCTTTTGGAATCAAAATCACAAACATATTATGTACATCACTTTTATCAAAGGTATCTCATGAAATTGGTGTCTTTGATTTAATGAAAAACAAAGCAGGTTGTAAAATACTTTCAGATTGACAATGAGGAATCGCAAATCCTTTTTCCATTCCTGTTGAAAACTCTTTTTCTCGCTGCTGCAAAGCAGCAAAAGTTTTTTCAACAGAAATGGAAATTGAAAGTTCATATGCTTTATTTGCGATAAAATTGAATACTTCTGCTTTATCATTAAATGATTTATCTATAAAGATGTATCCAGATTTAAATACATTCATTTTTCCTCCTGTAATAATTCTATCTTTTGTTATTTACAGGAAGGATAAAAGAAAAAAATTTCTCTATATGAATTAAAAATTAGAAATTATTTTTATTTCATGCATTAAGAATTTTTATATTTTCAGCATATTTTGAATCATAATTTTTAACTTTAAGATGTGAAATTAACAAGAAAATTAAATCAGCAATAAATTGTTGGTTAATTTTTGATGATATTGAAATAAATCGTTTGTTTTGCTCCAGCGTCGAATACAAAATTACATTATCATATTTTTCTTTTGCTTGCTTATTTGCACTGATAAGTGCGAATTTGATATTACTTTGCATAAATAAATCAACTGCAAATTTAATTTCCTTGGTATCACACGATTTAGAAAACAAAACCACAAATTTATTTTCTATATCTTTTTGACTTGAAATCAATAATAGTGAATGAAAATCTCTAAATGCAATAGCATTTACACCTATTTTTTGCAAATTTATTCCTAATTCAGATGCAGACAAATAAGAACTACCTGCTCCATATAAATATACTTTATCTGATTGTATTATGTTGTGTACACAGTTATTAACATCATTTAAGTTGATTAAATGTGATGTTCGAAAAATACTTTCTTTATAAAACAAAAACAACTGTTTTAGAATAAATTTTGGATAATCTTGTTTTTCATTGGAATTTAAATCAGTATTTAAATAATTATGATAAACAAAAAATTGCATATCTTTTAATGAATCAAAATTAAGCTTTTTAGCTAATTTTGATATTACCGAAATAGATATATCAGTTTTATTACTAAGTTGTTTAATTGATGATTTATAAAACTCATCAGGATATAACGATGCAAATTCAATTAAATTCATTTCGGTTTTAGTTAATTCATCAAGTTGTCTTTTAGAAAAATATGTTGATTCTTGCTTCATAATGAAATTTTATTGCATATTTTGCTTTTTTAAAGTGATTATGGAAATATTTTTAATAAATTAAGCAAATTTAAATTTTTTACTACAAAATATAGTAAAAACATCCTAAAATAGACATAATTCTATAAAAAATACACAAAATTATGTCTATATTCATTCAAAAAGTTGCATAAATTTGCAATAAAGAAAAAATGCTGCTAAAAAAATATAATATTTTTGGTACAATAAATAATATATCAATAACAAGGAGAATTAAATGAAATTAACCGATAAAAGAACAAAATTAGTCGCTACAATCGGTCCTTCTAGCGATAATTTGGAAATGATGCGTTCTCTTGTTTTAAATGGTGCTTCAACCATTAGAGCAAACTTTAGTCATGGTTCATATGAAGAACAATTAAATAAATTTAATCTTGCAAAACAAGTATCTAAAGAATTAAATATCCCTATCTCATTAATGTTAGATACCAAAGGTCCTGAAATCAGAATCGGAAAAATGAAAGATGGGATGCAAGTGATAAGTGCTGGTAGTGAAGTTTTAATTCATACCACAGCAGATAAATATGCAACTTTTGAAGGGACTCCGATTGAAATAACAGTTGCATATGATATGTCACAAGATTTATGTGTTGGTAACGAAGTTCTAATCGATGATGGAAAACTTACTACAGTTGTAATTGAAGTAGGAACTGGATTTGTAAAAGTCCGTGCAGAAAATACTCATAAAGTTAAGACTAACAAACGTGTTAATTTGCCTGGTGTAGACTTTTCTCTACCATTTTTATCAACAAAGGATATTGAAGATGTTAAATTTGGGATTAAACAAAATGTTGATTATATAGCAGCTTCATTTGTTAATACAGCAAAAAATGTAAAAGATCTAAGAAAACTTTTAGATGAAAATGGGGGCAGTCACATTCAAATTATTTCAAAAATCGAATCACACCTTGGATGCATTAATATCGATGATATTATCAAGGAATCTGATGGAATCATGGTTGCTCGTGGTGATTTAGGTCTTGAAATCCCTTACTACGATGTCCCATATTACCAAAAGAAAATTATTCGTAAGTGTCGGGAAGCAGGTAAACCAGTTATTGTAGCAACCCAAATGCTGGATTCAATGGAAAATTCGCCACATCCGACCCGTGCTGAAGTTACAGATGTTTACTATGCAGTTGAATTAGGAACCGATTCAACAATGCTCTCAGGCGAAAGTGCAAACGGATCATTCCCCCTTGAAGCAGTTAAAACAATGACTAATATTTCTAAACGTGCTGAAAAAGAATTTTATTCTAGACACTACTACGGAAGACAACTTGAAAGTGTCTGAAATAACTCTAATCAACACGATAAAAGAACCCAAATTGCTTACCACATAGCAAAAAAAGTAAAAGATGGAGATTATAAATATGTTGTAGTTCTTTCAAGAACTGGACATCTCTTAAAACATGTTTCTAAGTTCCGTCCTAATACAATTACTATTGGATTGGTAGATAATGAAAAACTTATAAGTGGTTTCGGTATCTACTCAGGTGTCTTTGTATCAGTAGATTCAAAGAAACTATTTAATGAAATCAAGGCGGATTATAATAAAGCTCAATTAGCCTTAGTTCCTTACGGAATTCAAAAAGGTGATAAATTCTTAGTAGTAGAAAACGAGAAATTTACCGAACATACAGTGGAATAAGAAATTTTATAATTAAGAAACATTATACTTAGATGAATTTAAACACAGTGTATCGTAATACACAGTGTTTTTGTATGACATTATCACTATACTCTGCTTTTTTATATATTTTAAATCACTTAACATTATTATATAAGAATGATCAATTAATGATAAAATAAAAATATGAGCAAAGTAAAATATTTAGGAGAAGTTTATACACCCAAGAATGTTGTTGATATGATGCTAGATAATATATCTTATAAAGATGACATTATTCTTAACAAACATATTATTGATAACTCTTGTGGTGATGGGGCATTCTTAAAAGAAATTGTTAATCGGTATTGTGATGCTTATTATCAAAAAAACGGTAGCTATGATAATATAGAAAAAGATTTATCTAAATACATACACGGTATCGAGATACAAACAGATAAAGTTGAACAATGTATAAATAATTTAGATTCTATTTTAAAAGAAAGAAGAATAAAAGAAGTTAGATGAGATATATTAAATGCAGATTCAATACAAATCGATAAATATAACAATAAAATGGATTATGTTGTCGGAAATCCTCCATATGTTAGAATCCATAATCTAGTGGAAAATTATGATGCTGTTAAATCGATGAAGTTTTCGAGCAAAGGGATGACAGATTTATTTATAGTTTTTTATGAAATAGGAATTAATATGCTTAATGATACTGGAATATTAAGTTATATAACACCTACATCTATTACAAACAGCAGAGCAGGAACAAATTTCAGAAAATATATTATCGATAATTTTCTTTTTGAAAGTTTTATCAACCTTAAGCATTACCAACCTTTTCAAGGCATTACTGCTTATACTGGTATATTTACCTTAAATAAATCGAAAAAGAATGAAACAACTAAATATTTTCAATGATCAGGTTTGGGTAAAAAGGAATTTATATCTGAATTAAGTCCAAATATTTATTTTATTAATAATAACTTCTATTTTTCGAACATAGAAAATCTAAACACCATTAAGAAGATATTGACATTTCCGGATAAAAAATACAAAAACTTTTTTGTGAAAAACGGAATAGCGACTCTTGCTGATAAAATATTTATTAGTAAAAATTTTTTATTTGATTCAAAATATATTATCCCTGCATACAAAGCTTCAACAGGTAATTATGAAAATATAATCTTTCCTTATGATATCAATGGTAATTTAAAAAATTTTTCTTCTTTCGAAAAGAATTTGCAAGATTATTTTTTAAACAACAAGGATGTTCTTAATGCACGAAGTATAGAAAAAAATGGCATCTGATATGGTTTCGGAAGGACACAAGGTATAAAAGATGTATATAAGAAAAAAATATCCATAAACACCCTGATAAAAGCACAAAAAGATATTAAACTAAATATTATAGATCCTGGAATTGCAATTTACTCTGGACTTTACATTACCGGCGATATTTCTTTTAAAAAGATAAAAGAAATATTAGATGAAGATTTTATTAAATACATTGAAATTTTAGGTAAATATAAAAACGGTGGTTATTACACCTTTTCAACTAGTGATTTAAAAAAATATATATGTTATAAACTATATGCAGAATGTTTGGATAATAATGAATAATAAGATTTTAGAAATTTTAAAAGATAGTTTTGTTTCTTATATTATCAATGGTTCAAGAAGTAATAGGAAGCTAAAAATTTTGCACAGTCAGATTGCAATGGATATAATTAGCAAATTAAAACAACTTCAAGATAAAAATGATATCTACAAAGTTGTTTCATTAGATTTAAAAGATGGCAAAGAAGAGAAGATTTGTGGTAGATATATGGATAAAACAGTTGATATATTGATAAAGAAAAACGATGTAAATTTCGCTGCAGTCGGGGTAAAATTTATTATGTCTAATTTTAAACAAAATAAAAATAATTATTTTGAAAATTTATTAGGGGAAGTAGCAAACATCCGAAGTGCAAATATTCCTTATTATCAAATCTTGTTTATACCTGAAAAACTTCCTTACATTTCTAAGAATGCTGGCATTATCAAAAAATGAGAAACAGTTACTGAAAATGACTTAATCAAATACAGAATATTAGGTAAAGATAATACAAAAATATATTTTCACTCCCCTGAAAAAATGTTTATCGGTATTATTGATTTTAATTATGATAATATAGATTTTAAAGACTATGAAACTTTTTCTACATTTTTCCTTGATATAAAACATAATAACAAATTCTCCTTCTCTAAAATACCTTCATATGATAAAAATACACAAGCAGATTCAAATTTAATAATAAACGATTATGAATTATTTATTCAAAAAGTTGTTTTTCACATCCTTTCGATTTAATAATAAAGTATCATAACCTTGTTTTTGAAACTTCTTTGGTATTTAAATGTATTTTTACTATAAATTTTCTCTTTTAGACAATGTAACAGCGAAATTAGAAATTTTAGTTTATAATTTATATAAATATTTTTTATGTTAAATACAAAGTATTAAACATAAAAAATAAGAAAGGAAGTTAAAATATGAAACTTATAAGTACTGCTCATATATATATATATATATATAGAAGTGTAATTAAATATTTTAACTTGCTAAAAATTCAAACAGCTTGTATTTTTAATACAAGTTGTTTTCTATATAAATTTAGCAAGTTAAAGGGGGTGTGTTATTAAAATAACAGATTCCCAAAATAAGAACAATAATCTTCATTCGGCAAAAAGAGCAAAAAACGATGAATTTTTCACTTTATATGAAGATGTAGCGAATGAAATAAAATATTATGAAAATTTTCTACAAAATAAGCACATTTTATTTCCTTGTGATTATGATTACGATACTTTAAAAGAATCGCAAAAACAAGAATATCGAGAAAAAGGTTTTGTAAATGGTATTAATGATAATTTTGCTTTTTCTCGCTTTTTCAATGCTAAAAATCAAGGAAATGATTTTAATAAAGGTTGAAATAATATACTACATTTTAGTAGTTATAATCCAGAAACAAATGAAGGAACTACTTTTCAAACAAGCATCCCAGAATTTGCTAAAAAACATCCTGATGGTGTAGTTATAACAAATCCTCCATTTTCTCTATTAAGAGAATTTATAAATTTACTAATTGAAAATAATTTGAAATTCCTTATTATTGGTAATAAAAATGGAATTTCTTATAAAGACATCTTTAAATTAATAAAAGAAAATAAGGTTTGATTAGGAATTACAAGTCCCGGGGACTTTGTTACAGGTGAACAACCAACAAAAAGTCTTAAAGGTTTAACTCGTTGATTTACTAACATTGAAAACACAACAAGAGAAACTAAATTAATGTTATCTAAAAGTTGAGCAGAAAACCCCGAATATTATCAAAAATATGACAACTACAATGCAATTAATGTTAATAAAGTTATTGATATTCCATATGATTATGATGGAGCTATTGGAGTACCTATTACATTTTTAGATAAATACAATCCAGACCAATTTGAGATCATTGGTAAAATGTCTACAACAAAATTAGATGAATTTGAATTAGGTTACCCTTTTATAAATAAAAAAAGAATATATAGTAGAATAATAATCAAAAACAAAAATCCGCAAAGGATGGTGAATAATGGAAACAAAAGAGTTTAACATAAAAGAATTAGTTGATAAAACTAATTCAGGTGATATTATAAGTGATATAACATTACAAAGAGAAATTATTTATAGCTCAGAAAAACAATCATTAGTTATAGATACTTTGATGAAAAAACTTGTTCTTCCTCCTATTATTTTGTGAAAATTAAATGATAATAAGTTAGAAGTAATCGATGGAAAACAAAGAATTCATTCTATAAAGAAATATATAAATAACGAAATTACTTGAAATGGTCAAAATTTTAATGAACTTGGTAAAAGCGACAAAGCTAAGCAAGATGAATTTAGTAAAATGAAAATTAGCGCTGTAATTCATACAGGAACCGAAGAAGAAAAACGAACCGCTTTTTATCGAATAAACACTTGTGGTGTTCCTTTAAGTGAGTTTGAAGTTATAAACGGATTGGTAGATAACAAATTCATCCAAGAATTAAACCAATATGTAAAAGATAACAAAAAATTAAGAAATCTCTTTGGTGAAACAAACTCAAGAGGAAAATATCAATTTATCATTTTAAAACTTGTTTCTAAACTTTCTAATGTGGAAAATATAGCAAAATGAATGAAGAATCAAGAAAGTTTTAGCAATCATAGTATAAACATAAATAAAATGCTACGATTTATCGAGAAAATTTTCCCACAGATTAACAATAAATATAAAGATATCCCTCTTCTTTTAAAACTTGCAGATAAATATAAGGATAAACAATCTCAAATTCTACAAAATGCAGTGCAAATAAAAGCACAAATAACATTGTTTTATAAAGATAAAGATTTAATGAAAATAATCGATACAAAACAAAAAGAGAAATATTTCATCGAACTTCTTGAATTAAAAACTACGGATGTAGATAAACGAAGATTCTTCAATCTAGAAGAAAAGGAAACTTTATTTAATAAAAATAAAATAAATAAACCAGATAGCAACTTAGTTGTTGCTAAGTGTGCTAAATGTTTAAATGAATTTGAAAAATCTAATTTAGAAATGGATCATATTATTCCATGGAGCTTAGGTGGCCCAACTAATTTATCAAATGCTCAATTACTTTGCAAAAGTTGTAATAGTTCTAAAGGTAACAAAGAAAACACAGTTTAACTGTGTTTTCTTTATCAAATAAGTCTATTTGAAATAACGTTATCTGTTTGTGAATCAGATTGTTCTTCTTTGTTTTCTACTACTTCTTGTTCTTCTTTTTCTTCTTGTGCATCTAACATAATTAAGGTGCTAAAGTTTTTAACTAGGTTGTTTTTGAATACTGCTTTTTCTAATGCATAATTAATTGCTGGTAGACTAAATAATAAAATTAAGTTTAAAAAGTAGTATAAAACAGGTAAGTAGTTGGGTATCAATCCACCTTTATTTTGGTCGTAGAATACTCCCCATCCATTTGGATTGGTTGTATTTGAACCTAAGAATGTAAAAATAACCACTAAGTATACTATTTCAGCAACTGCTATTCCTGTGACAGCCAATGCAGCAGAAATATAAAATACTCATTTATTAATCTTATTAGTTTCGCTAATTTTATGTCTTTTTATTGCGTATAATAAAATTACCAGTGCATAAATATTAAAGAAGAATAAGGTTGGATAATTTGATACTGCATCGATTAAGATATCAGTATTTAATACAATTGCAGGGATGTAAATTAAAACACCTCAAAATGCAAAAATAATTGTGATGTAAATTCAAAATGTTTTTTGTAATCCAAAACGTTTAATCAAAGCACTTGATCCAAAGTATAGTTTGGCTTTTACAGTATTATGGGTTTCATTAATAAATGCTGCACTAAGTCCGTTTAAAACCCCAAATGTTGAGATTAAAATAAAGAATCAAATAATAGGACTGATGTATGCTGCAACTGATTTAGGTAAAGTATCTGATAATAACCCACCGATGTTACCTTGATTATGTAAAATTGATGAAAGTGCAATTAAGGTGTATATTACCACCACAAAAGCCATTCCAAAGAAAATTGCCTTCGGTACATTTTTGTTCGGTTTTTTAATCTTATGTGACATTGATGCATTACCTAAGAAAGCATCGTAAGCAAATAATACAGCAGGTAAAGCAGCAACCAATCCTTTGATGCTAAATGATTTACCTATAATGGTAAATGCATTTACTCCACCAGCATTATGTACATTTGGTAGCACAATTCCGATGAATAACGCTACTAATATAGGTACAAATTTTAATATAGTAAAAAATGACTGTAATTGCCCTGATGTTCGAGTTGATGCATAGTTTAGTAGCATAAACACGATCATAAATAACAATCCAATAATAATATGAACCACACTATGAATATGTGAAGTATCTAGTTTTGAAGCAGCACCAATGAAGGTGAATCATACTTCAGAACCAAAGATTCCAAGTAGTGCATTTAAAGCACCAAAGTAAAATGTTGAAAATGATATGGATGTAAAGTATCCAAGTCGCGAACCACCTACTTTAAAGGCTCAATTTGATAAACCTGTCAGTTTTGTGTTCTTAAATGAGCCAATTTCAGCAAATGATAATGCTGCTGTAAGTGAAATTAAACCTCCTACTATTCATGCTAGTAATCAAGTGACTCCATCTCCTCCTGTGGTCCTAGAAATAGAACCATTTTTGAAGAAGATACCAATTCCGACAACTGAACCGATTACTAACATTAAGGAGAAAAATAAACCAATTTTTTTATGTTTCATTACTTCCTTTTATGTTTTGATATGGTATTTTTAGTTTGTATATATGTATTTTAAGATTATGAAATTTTGCTTGCAAAATTTCTTGTATATGGTTTGTAAACACCTGTTCTACTAGGTGCGGGATTGCTAGAACAGCAATTTTATGTTCTTTATATGTAATTCAATCACTTCATTTAACATCTGATGTGATAAATAATGCATTAGGATATTTTTTAGCTAACTGATTGATTGTTATAATATCACCTGAACCGGCTAAAATAACACAATATGAGTATTTATATTCTAAATCAGATGCATTGCTTTGAAAGTTAGATAAATTTAAATATTCCCAAAAAAGTTTTTGCACATCTGAAATAGATATTTTTTTAGCAATTATCGCTGTGTATCTAGGACCTTCAGAAATTACATAGTTTGATAAATTTATCGCTTTTGCAATTTGATATGAAGTTCCATTTACATCAAAATCATAGTTTGTATGCATTGAATATGCACTAATTTTTTTTTAACCAACCCTTTTTTGATCTTCTGTTTATACTCTGCTTTTTGTAGCATATCAGTTTTTGTTTTTTCAAACAAAAACGGATGGTGGGTGATAATCAAATTGCACTGATTTTCTAATGCAAAGTTATAAACATCAGATGTTAAATCAATAGCTAATACAACTGATGTTACTTTTTTATTTTTGTTTGCTTTTAAAGCATATCCAGATGGATCTCATATTTCTTTATTAGACAAAGGAAATAGACTTTCTAGATATTCTATAATAGTATTTACGGACATTAATATCTTAAATAATCCCTTAAATTTTTACCGTATTTAGGATTTCCTTTCAATTTGCGTAAGATCTTGTTTTCAATTTGTCTAATTCTTTCCTTTGAAACATTGTTACGCATTTTTGCTAGTTCTTCTAAGGAGTGAATCCGATACCGTTGTCCGTTTTCATCATATCCTATTCCATAGCGACGACATATAAGTTCTTTTTCTTCTTTTTCTAAATAATTATCAATCATATCAAGCAAAATAGTATGTAACTCCTCGTGGGCCGCAAAATCCACTGGATTAATAACTACTTCATCCTTAACAAAATCACTAAACGATGAATCATTTTCTTTTCCTACTTGTTTGTCAAGTGAAATAGGATCAATATTTATTTTTTTAATGTAACCAACTCTTTCAGCAGTGAAATCTCCACCAATACGCTCAGCAATTTGTGCTAAGGTAGGTTCATTACCTAACTCGTGTTGCAATTCACGTTCTATTTTAGATACCTTATTAATGGTTTCTACCATATGAACTGGGACTCTAATGGTTCGTGCTTGATCAGCTACAGCACGGGTGATAGCTTGTCTAATTCACCATGTTGCATAAGTTGAAAACTTATATCCTTTATTAACATCATATTTTTGTACTGCTTTCATTATCCCTTGATTTCCCTCAGAAATCAAATCAATAAACGAAAGTCCTCGATTTTTATATTTTTTAGCATTATTAATCACAAGACGCAGGTTTCTTAAAATTAATTTATCCCGAGCTCTTTTACCACGAAAACCACCACGATCCATTTCTTTGGATAATTGTACTTCTTCTTCCTCAGTTAATAGTTTTCCATACTTACCAATTCAACGCATATATCATTTGACTATATCATTTGTTTCAGTAAGTTTGTTAGTTAAATTACGTGCTTTTTTATTCTCGGTTTCTAGCAAAGTTGCTTGTGAACCTAAGGTTTCTAAATCAAAGTCACCAAAACTAAATTCATCATCAGAAGCATCATCAAAAAACATCGAATCTTCTTCTTCAGGTTCTTCATCTTTTTCTTCATCTTCTTCATCATCTGTTGATAATGATTCTAAATCATAATTAGGTTCTTCGGTGTCTTCTGAAAAATCTTCATCTGCATCAAATTCATCTAATGGAAAATCTACATCATCTAAATCTAGAGTATCGGATTTGAAATTAGGTTCCAATTCTTCTTCGATTTGATCTCTGCTAACTGCATCTAAATCACCTGCATCACTGTGGTTTTCTAAAATATTTGCTTGAAATAAAGCATCTAAAAAATCATCGTTTTCTTCTGCATCAACATATATATTATGATTTAATAAAATGTCAAACACTTTTTCTTGAGAAAAATGATTTGTTTTAGATTTTTTCATCTCTGTTTTTAAAAGCTTGATAACATCTTTGTAATCTGACATTTTACCTCTTTTCTATTCTTATTTTTTTGTTTTGTATATTGGCTAATTCTTTTTGATATTCACTTTTACGACGAAAGTTTTTAATTTGATTTTCAATATAAAATTGCTCATTTGCTTGTGCCGCTTCCTTAACATATGGAAGTAAATTTAACTCAACTGTATCATTTTTTGCTGCATTTTGATACTGCAAATCTATATCATTTTGACATTGTTGCATATATTCTTGAAAATATGAATAACTTTGCTGGTCGCTTTGAAATTTACTTAATTTCAAAAAAGTTTGATATAAATGTTCTTTTAGCTCGGTTAATTTTGCTTCGATGTTAATGTTTTCTATTGCTTTATCAGCACTTTCAAAAATATCTTGCTCAATTACTTCATTAATTTTTAGATTGAACATTTTTATTTCAGTATATAAATCTCGCAATTGTGCAGGTTGGCTAAAAATGACTTCTAAACCTTGTTCACTATAAAATAAGTTTGAAAAATCATTACGACAAAGCATAAAAATCAAAATCTTTAATCTCTTGAATTTGCTTATTTCATCAAAAAAATGTTTTTTATTCGGATTTATTTGAAATCTTAGATTAACAGGGAATTCAAAATTCATATCAAAGGGATGTTTTTGAATTTGTCTAGGTTGATAATCAACATAAATATTATTTATATCTATATCATAGTTAAATTCACTCTTTATTTTATTTTTAAAATATGCTTTATTTTCGTTTGATAAGTATGATAAATAACTATTAAATTCAATTACAAATTCCTTGATTTTATTAAAATCAGAATTTTTTGTTATAGCAAAATTTATTTTTAATGTATCATAAACAAAATCAATTGCTCCACGTGTGGTTTGCATCAGTTGTTTTAAGGTTTCTGCTCCTTCTTTATTTAAAATCTCATCAGCATCTTTTTGGTATGGATTTATAATAACATCAATGCGATTAATTTTATTCGATAATAATGTCTTAATAGTTTTTAATGTAGCATTTATCCCTGCTGCATCATTATCTAAAAATAATTTAATTTTATAATTATATAAGAGTGGAATATGTTGATTAGTAAGTGCTACACCCATTAAAGCAACAACATTTTTTATCCCTGCTTTATAACATGCAATCGCATCAATAAAACCTTCTACAATTACAACTTCTTTACTGCTTTGAATGTGGTCTTTTGCATTAAAGTAGTTGTATAGAATTTTGGATTTATTAAATAAATTACTTTCAGGTGAATTTAAATACTTAGCTACTTCATTGGTTATTGTGCGGCCACTAAAACCCACTATTTGACCATATTGATTTTTAATCCCGAAAACAACCCTATTATGAAAGTATTCTACATAGTTTTCGTTAATCAAACCACTGCTATATAATTTATCAAATCCATAACCTAATTTTTCATTTAAGTGTTTTGATAATAAATTAAAATCAGGTGCAAATCCTATATCAAAATAACTTATAAGTTCGCTATCAAATAAATTACGTGTTTTTAAGTAGTTGATAGCTGCATTGTTTTTAAGTAGTTGCAATTTATAAAAAGTGTTTGCTGCTTGCAAAATTTCTAATTGTTCTTGCTCTTGTGTATTATATTCCACTAAATCGGATTTATTTAATGAACTAAAATCTAATTCTTTTCCGATGTTTTTTGCTAAATACACAATTGCATCAGTATAACTCATTTGTCTTTTTTTTGTTAAATAAGTAACTATGTTACCACTTTCTCCGCAAGAAAAACATTTATATATTTGTTTTATTGCTGACACAGAGAAACTGGGATTGCTATCATTATGAAATGGACATAGTCCTACATAATTATTACCTTTTTTATTTAATTGGACATCTTCAGAAATGATATCCACTATATTGTTTGAAGAAGTTATTTCCTTAATCAATTCATATGAAATTGCTTGTGTCATTACCCTCCAAACTAAATATATTCATTAATTTGCTCAATCAAAATGCGAAATTGCTCCATTGTATCGCGATTTCTTAATGTAACAGTTGCATCTTCTAAACTTTGATGATCAACTGTTAAACATCAATATGTCCCAATTGCATCATTGCGACGATAACGTTTTCCGATTGAGCCACTTTCATCATAACTTGTCGAGATTCCTAAATCAATTAATTGGTGATAAATTTTTAATGCTTTTTCAGAAAGTTTTTTAACTAACGGAAGTACAGCAACTTTATAAGGTGCAATTTCTTTTGGAAATCTTAAAACTATTCTTTCATCACTTTCTGTCGCTTTCTCAACATCATAACAATTTACAAGTATAGCAAGCATTAAACGATCTAAACCAATACTTGGTTCAATCACATAAGGAATTAATTTAGTATTTGTTTCTGGATCTAAATATTCTAAACTTTCTCCACTTGCTTGCATATGTGCTCTTAAATCAAAATCAGTTCGATTCGCTACTCCTAAAAGCTCACCTCAACCAAACGGGAATAAAAATTCTATATCAGTTGTTGCATCAGAATAATGTGCTAATTCTTCTGGGGTATGTTCTCGAATCCTAACATTTTCTTTTGTTATGCCAAGTTTTTTTATTAACTTCATACTTTTTTGAATATAATAATCAAACCATTTTGGCGCGTGCTCAGGATAACTAAAAAATTCTAATTCCATTTGCTCAAATTCACGAGTTCTAAAAATGAAATTTCCTGGAGTAACTTCATTACGAAAACTTTTTCCTACTTGTCCGATTCCGAAAGGTAATTTAGCACGAGTTGTTCTTTGCACATTTTTAAAGTTTATAAAAATTCCTTGTGCTGTTTCTGGACGTAAATAAATTTTTGATTTATTTCCTTCAATTACTCCTTGGGCAGTTTCAAACATTAAATTAAATTGCTTAATTTCGCTTCATTGTGCTTTGCATCCATCATATTCAGGTAAATTTTGATTTAAATATTCTCGCATTTGATCATTGCTAAGTTGTTCAGGGATAATGTTGGAATTAATTTCATTGATTAATTTGTCAGCACGGTATCTTTTTCCGTTCACTTTGTTTTCAATTAGTGGATCATTAAAATTCCCGACATGTCCACTTGTTTCTCAAACTTTTGGGTTCATTAAAACTTTTGAATCGATTAAAAAATTATTAGTTTCTTTTAAAATAAATTCTGTTTTTCATATTTGTTTGATGTTATCTTTTAATAAAGAACCTAACGGACCATAATCTCAAGTATTTGAAAGACCTCCGTAAATTTCACTGCCTTGAAAAATAAACCCAGTGCTTTTAAGATGGTTAACTAAAACTTGCATAAATTCTTTATTATTTTTATTAAACATTTTATTATTATACTATTTTTATATTTTTTAAATATAAAAATTTGCTATTTTATAACTTTCTACAAAAATGCAAAATAAAAAAGTCAAAAGACTTTTAAATTTAGTTAAGCGGTGGAATTACACCTACTCATAATAAAATCACAAGAACAAATAGTATTGCAAGTGCTAAAGAAGCAAATAATACTGTTCAGAACATATATGGAATACGTTCTTCAGTTACTACAACTTCGCTTTCTTCTTTTGGTTGTGCTTTTGCTACATCTGAAAATACTACAACATTAGTTTGTGGTTTAACTTCAGCTGCGATAATAGGATAGTGATATGCTTGTTGTGGAACAAATGCTAAATGTAATCCTTCGAACACAAGATATGATAATCAGTGTACTAATAATACATTTCTACCACATTCTTTTCGATAATATACGGCTGTTTCTGGATTGAATTCGATTTCAGGTTTACCAACAATTTTTTCAGATAATGATTTTACAGATGTTGCCAATGAAGCGGCGACTAATTCGAATAATTTTTGTGCTTTTTTATCATCAGTAAATTTATTAGAAAGTTTTTTAGTAACTACTAAAACATTTTTCAGTTGTTCCTTGATTCTTGTTAAATCTTGCTCAGATGTTGTTTTTTCTTCTTTGAAAAATTCAGCAACCTTAGAAATTCTTTGTGCATAAACAGCTAGAGCCTCAAGTTGTTTAGTAGGTTGTAGATTTTCAATAAATTCGAATCTAATAGGTTCTTTTGAACCCGTAGAAACTTCCTTTACTACTTCCACAGGTACTTCTTTTACCACCTCTTTAATAACTTCGACTACTTTTTCAACTGGTACTTTTACTTCTTTGATAACTTGAACTTCGATAGGAACTTCTTTAGTAACTTCTACTTCCTTAACAACTTCTAATGGTACTTCTTTAACTACTTCAATTTCTTTTACTACCTCAAACGGTACTTCCTTAATAACCTCAACTTCTTTGATGATTTCAATCGGTACCTCTTTAATGACTTCGACTTCTTTAACAACTTCCTTTACCACTTCAACAATTTTTTCAACAACTTGAACTTCTGGCTCAGTTTGCTTTACTTCTTGAACTATTACCGGTGCTGCTTGACCTTGTTTTTGAAGTTCTTCGTTTAGTCTTTGTAGTTTTTCGATTTCTAAATCTTTAGCAGATTTTTTTCTTTCAATAATAAATTCATCATCAACAGGGAAGTATGTTTCATGTTTTCTAAGAACTTTAAAATCGTTTAGTCTTTCAAGGTAATCACGAGCCTCATCTGATTTTCTTGCTCCTGTTTTTGAATCAATAAAGAATTCAGATAATACATCACTTTCAACTACATTACCATCAAATTTATCAACATTGATTTCGTAAAAATCAACACCTTCTTTTCATTCTGAAATGAAAATTCCCCCAAATACTTTTTGATCTGTTTGGAATCAAGTTGCACAATCATATCCCAGTGATAAAAATCAGTTCATCGCATCTTTACGAGTTTTAAATTGAGCTAATGCATCTTTTACTTTTGGGTGCTTAAGCACTCATGGATAGTTTTTATTTAATGCTGGTTTATATAAACATAATAGACGTTTCATATTCTTCCTTTAATTTTTTTAATTTTCCTCACTTTTTGCTTACAAATAAGAATATTAGAAATAATTGTTAATATTATATAATATTATTACCACAGCAGATATTGCTAAATACATATTTTTATTCCTAAAAAATAGGAAAAAAAGTAAAAATTCAACTTTTTTTCTTAAAATAAGCAAAGAAAAAGTAATTTTTTTCTTTTTTTCCTATGGTATAGGTAAAAAAAGAAAAATAAACGAGGCAAAATGAATAACAAAGAACATATTTTAGAGAAAATTAATCAAATTGTTCCAGATGAATGTGGTGTTTACTTATGAAAAAACAAGAACAACGAAATTATTTATGTCGGAAAAGCTAAAAATCTAAAGAAAAGACTTAAGCAATATTTTGAAGGACATAATAATTCTTGATTAACACCAGTAATGGTTGATCAAATAAATGATTTTGATTTCTATATATGTAAATCTGAGCGAGATTCTTTTTTAACAGAATTAAAATTTATAAAACAATTTCAACCTCGCTATAATATAAAACTTACAAACAAAAATACATATCCTTATTTTATGTTTGTAATTGATAAAAATGGTTTACATATAGATATTAGTGACAATCTAAATAAAAAAAATCTAAAATATTATTTTGGTCCGCTTACACCTACATCACAATTTTCAGCTTTTTACGATGTTTTATGTAATCAGTTTTTATATTATAAAGGACTTAAAATTACCAATAAAGATGAATCGTATTGATTAAATGCCCTTGAAGAAATTAAAAATATTTTCAAAAATAAATCGCCTGAATTTATTAAATTAATTGCAAAAAAAGAAACAGAATACAGCAGCAAATTAGAATTTGAATTTGCACAAGTTTATAAAAATGCTTCTGTGTTTATTAAATCATTATTACAAACACAAATTCTGCAAATTAGTAACACACAATCACTTGATTTTTTTGCTTTTGAAAAAGTAAATCAAAACATTTTTATTTCAATCCGATCTTACCAACACGGTTCTACCACTTATATTGAAAACATAAATCGCAAATTTCAAGGTTTACTAACTGAATTTATCGAAAAATTTATCAATGATTACTATAAAAAACGACCAGATATAAAAAGCAAAATCTTGCTAGATTTTGTTTATAAATCTGAAAACCTTATTTTTGATGACAACCTTACTAAAAGAATCTTATATCCACAAAAAGGGATTTATAAAAGTATATTAGAAAACCTTAAATCAAATGCTCAAATCCAGGCAAAAGAATATGCGCGAAAACATATAATTAAAGATAATGTAGCTTTATGAATTAAACTAAAACAGGAATTAAATTTATCCGAAATAGATAAATTTATTATTTTTGATAATTCTTTTGAGAATTATCAAAAGGATGTTGCTGGTTCTTCTTTATGTTTTGATATCACGGGTCAAATAAAAAACTTAACTACTTTTAATAAATTATCAGAATTCAATCAAAAAATTGATAAGCATTCAGATGTACAATTTACTTACTATAATGCTGTTTCTTTTTTACAAAAGCATAAAAATAAAATAAATGCAAATGATGTTTTTATTGCTGATGGCGGCATTGCTCAAATAAATGAGATTAAGGAAGCGTTAAAAAACTTCAATCTTAATAATCTTGTTTTTGGTTTGGTAAAAAACGATAATCACAAGACACAAAAACTTATTAATGATTTAGGTAAAACTATTCAATTATCTGATGAAAGTTTTTTATATTTCTCTGCTTTACAAGAACATGTAGACAAAAATGTGAAAAGATATTATCATCAACTTGCTGATTCAAAAAACACACTTAAAGGGTCATTAAACATCCCTAATATAGGTAAAAAAACTATTACGGCATTAATTGCTAAATTTGGAACTTATGCATCTATAAAAGAACAATCGCTTGAAAATCTTACAGAAGTCATCGGAACAAGTAGAGCCCAATCTGTTTATAATTATTTTCACAAAAAATAGTATTTATCCAAAAGATAAACACTATTTTACATCCTGATATTACCTGTGGTTCTCGGAAACGGAATGCTATCACGGATATTTTCCATTCCTGTTATAAACATCACAAGTCTTTCGAATCCAATCCCGAATCCAGATGATTTAAGATGTCCAAAACGTCTTAAATCAAGATATCATTGTAAGTCAACTTGATCAATACCGAGTTCATTTACTCGTTTTACGATTTTAAAATAATCTGTTTCTCTTTGACTTCCACCGATTAATTCCCCTATTTCGGGAACTAATAAATCAAAAGCCGCAACTGTTTTACCATCATCATTTTGATACATATAAAATGCTTTAAATGATTTAGGAAAATTAATAACAGCAACTGGAGATTTATATACAACATCAGTTAAGTATTTTTCATGTTCGCTTGCCAAATCTAGTCCAAAATGGATATCTTTTTCTTCAAATATATCTTTTACTTTTTCAAGTTCTTTTAATGCATCTTGATAATCCACAATTTTTAATTCTGAATCTAAAAAATTGTGGATTTTATTTAATAAGTTTCCATCACTTAGTTTATCTAAAAACTCCATTTCAAAAGGATGTTTAGCCATGGTATTTCTTAAAACAACCTTTAATAAATCCTCTGATAATAAAATAGTTTGATGCAAATCATAAAAAGCCATCTCGGGTTCAATCATTCAAAATTCCGCTAAATGTCGTTTAGTATTCGATCGTTCCGCTCTAAATGTTGGTCCAAATGTATAAATATTTTTAAATACATTTGCATAACTTTCTCCATGAAGCTGACCTGTTACTCCTAAGGTTGATTTGTTCCCTTTACCAAAAAACGGATCATCCACATTCGAATCAGAGACATTAAACATTTCCCCTGCACCTTCTCCGTCATTAGAAGTAATAATAGGTGTAGTGACATAATGAAATCCTTTAAACATAAAATACTTATGGATTTCTTGTGCCAAGGTTGAACGAATTAACATCACTGCTTTTAAAACATTTGTACGGTGACGCAGGTGTGGAATTTCCCGTAATGTTTCAAGTTTCATTTCTTGTGCTTGAATCGGGTAATCTTCATCTACTTTTTTATATTCAATTAACTTGGTAGCAGTCATTTCAATAGGTTGTGGTGCATCTGGTGTAGTTCTCAAAATCCCTTGTAAAGAAAGTGCAGATCCGGGTTTTAAAATATCAAGAACTTCGAAATCAAAATCACCTTTGAACACTACCTGCAAGTTTTTTATGGTTGACCCATCATTTATTTCTAAGAAGCGAATCTTTTTATTTCCACGATTAGATGTAACTCACCCTTGAATTTGAATATCTCAGTTGTTATAAAAAATAGGTTTTAATAAAATACTTTTTATTGTATGCATTTTTCTCCTTTATTATATTATACTAAATTTGCTTCTTTGCTGTGTTAAAAGTTGTTAATTTCTCTATATCTTCTAAATTAAATATTTCATTTTATTTTTTAATTACCTTATTTTATTGTTATTTTTATAATATAAAAATGCTTGATATAAATCCTTATAAATCATATTACCATAATTTATTTGTTTAAAATGATAACCAAAAATTAAGAAATAATAAATAGCTAATTTATTACTTTTTCTTATTATAACTGTATCAATAACCTTATAATTCATATAAAATATCTTATTACTCTTATAATAAATATGACATAAAAATTTATTATCATCATACTTAGCGTCTTGTTCATTATTTAGATAATATTGTTCTTCTGAATATTCAAAATAATCAAATATCTTAGTTAATTTATTATATAAATATTTATATTTTTTATAATATAAAACTATAAAAACTGATTCTATAACCAATGCAAAGGCATAGAAAATATCTACATATCTTCATTCCTTAAAATAACCTAATTTTATTTGAGACGCAAGTTTATTGTATGCATCCAAATTTACAATTAATTCGTTTATAAAAAATAATAAGAGTATAATAAAAAAGGACATAATCATATTCTTAAATATAAATTTGTTTTCTTTTAAATATAATTGACCTCCTTTTTTAAATAGTACATTTGTTTGCCTTGCTTCTGTTATACTAACAAGTTTTTGACACTTATAAATAATGAAATTAGTGAATGAGTTTGTATTAAATAATATAATGAAAGAAAGCACTAAGATGTTTGTTGATATAATCACCCCTAAACACATTAATATAAATAAAAATAGTGACATAAAGCTTCCTTAAATATCAAATGTATATTAATCACTTTGTTCTTCGTTAAAAAAATTAACATAATCAAAATACAAACCTTGATAATATTCACTATGCTCATCTTTTCATGATTTGTGCATATCAAAAATAAAAAAAGCAAAAACATCATATGCACTTTCTTTAAATATTTCTTTAACTCTTTGTGTTGTCAGTACCCTTACCCTGACATCAAAAAAGTTTGTTCTAAAATATATATAATTATTTGTGGTAAGCCCGTTGTTAAAGTAAATAGTATTATCAAGCATATATTCACAATCGATTATTTTGCTACTTTTGACTTTTTCATCAAAGTGTTTTCTGACTTTTCTCCCTATATGAAAGCACTGAAAGTAATAATGAAATGTAAAAATATCAGTAATGATATATGTAATAAAGTTTACCATAAAAATTATTATCATTTCTGGTGCTGTTTTTGTATTAAAATACTTGTCTAGTAGGATGAATGTTATTGTTAAAATAATATGTGTAACAAAACGAAAAATTATTGCTATTACTCAATAAAAAATTTCCTTATTATAAGATATAAGATACTTTCTAAACTCATATCATCCCTTTACAAAGTTTATATGATACTCTTTTGTTTTTTGACTTATATCTCTGCTGTATGTATCTTTTGCTATAAAAAAGAAACTTTGATATCTTTTTGTATATGCAATTATAAAAACAGGATAGAAAATAACCGCAAAACAAGCATTTATTATCAACAAAATAAAAACATATTCAAACATTTTATCCTAAATTATCTGTTTTTGTTTTATTAGGTAATTTTCTTATATATCATTCATTTAATTTTTTATTATATATCTTTTGCATCCCTCATGCATAAAGCATTCAATCAGGTTTTGCTAACATTTGTTCTAAGGTTAATACTTCAGATGTTTTAAGATTTTTAAAAACTAAATTCCTTCCTCCTTTACCGCCTTGATTATAAGGTTTATCAATTGGTGTTTCTTTTACTACTACTCATTCAACTCTTTTAATATTTTCTAAATTTATCGCTATTGTTTGTAACTGATTCTCTAATTCTGATAAAAAGTTATTTATCTTTTTATTTTTCTCTTCCATACTATCGATTTCTCTTTTTGTTAAATAGATATCAATTGAATCAAGAACAAATCCTGTTGTATGTAAAAAAGCTTTTTTGAAAAATGTTTTATATGGTACTTTTTCAATTGCTCAAAATTTACCTTTATAATTCTTTGCTGCAGAAAAAACATTTCAAGTTCACCCAGAAATAACATTTTTACCATATGAATAACCTGATAACGCTTCATCTGTTGAACTTTTTTTAGGAAACTGAAATATTTCTGATAATAATTTATGATTCTTTATATATTTATCTCTTCTGGATTCTAATATACTAATCGCTACACTTAATCCTATGGATGCACCTGCTGATAATGCAGTACCAAAAAAACCTAATCCAAAGCTAAAAATACCTGCAAAAAAGCTAAATATAGATACAGCAGACATCGCTATTTGTGCATTTAGTAATCTTTTTATTATATTGTTATACCAAAGTATATTATCATTTATATCTATATAAAGTTGTTTTATATCTTGTGATTTGGATTCAAATTCAAAAAATTGTTTTGTTAGATTTTTTGAATTCATTTCATTACTATCTATGTTTATTACATAACCATTATTCGCATCTAGAACGGTTCTTTGTATTGTAGATTCATTATTATTTAACTTTGCTACTTCTTTTTTAACTGTATGTACACCAGATTTAAAAGTATTTAAGGACTTTGTTAATTCGTTCTTAAATTTTTTATATCCTGTCTCGTTAAGATAGTTATTTATATTTTCTTGTTGGTCTTTTGTAATCAGATTATTTGTTTTATAAATATCCAAAAAATTATTCATTATTTCTTTATAATCATCTAAGGAAATTTCGCTAATTGGTTTATTAATACTTTTATTCTTTTTAATAATTCCTTCCGATATTTTATCTAGTATATTTTCTTTATTTTTAAATATATTTTTTGATAATTTTTCTATATATTCTATATTTAAATCCTTATCAGGTTGTTCCTGAATTTTCGGAAAACTTGTTTCTAATTTTACATCATTGTTGTTAATACCAGTTAACCCGTTCAAACCAGAAGTGACATCACCTATTTTAAAAATAATATTCTTCATTTTATTCCTTTCTCATATAAATAATTCTATCAAAGAATCCAACATAAGTGGTTTATTTGTTGAATTTATTTCACTTTTATGATATGTATGTTGTATATGTATTATTGATTCGGTATTTCTTTGTGATATAAATTCCTTATATAAAATAATTCATTATAATTTGTCTATATAGGGGTTATATGAACAAAAAATTAAAAACTTTATTGATATTATCAAGTTTAACAACTTCTACTATCGCAGTAAGTTGTGGAACAACTACATTTGCTAATACAAATAGATCTGGTGGAAGTGATTCTGTAACATCAGATAAGAATAAGAAACACGAACCTTCTCCACAAGAATTAAGGGATAAAGCAATCGAGTTGTTTGTAAAAGAAAATAAGATTAATGATAATTATTATAAATATGATGGACAAAAAGATAATAATCCGTTCTTAAAAGATTGGGATTATTGGTTTAAAATCCCTGGTTATAGCATTAAAAACTATGATGCTGATGATGTAAGAAATTGAAAATTACATATTGCTAAGCCTTATATGAACATCGGGGATTTTGGTAAGATCAACGATGCATTTGATCAAAAAATTAATGGTGGAGTCGATCAAAGTTTATGAAAAGCAAAGAAGCAAAAATTTAATGATTGAGCCAAAGCTGAGTTTGGTTTTATTAAGCCGAATCCTGATGTTGATATAGAAGTATCGATGAAGAATTATAACGGGGATTTATATCAACTAATTAACGATGTGGTAAATGATAAAATAAATATCGATGAACAAACAAAAGAAAATTTTTATAATGAAGTTTTAGCATATTTAAATTCTGCTAGTGA
>NZ_JBTHHL010000008.1:0-47708 GCF_054353895.1 Mycoplasma sp. 394
GATAGGTTTAAAAGTAAATGTATTCAAGACATTTTAATGAATTATAATTACTATTCAGTTTTCAAAGAACTATGCCTAAGGGGCATTTTTTTATTCAATTTACGAATATTTCTACAAAAATATGCTTTTATGTTAAAATAATGATAGAAATTATATTTAGAACATTATAAGTATATTGTTTTAATAATAAAAACTGAAAGGAATTGATAATGAAAAGATTTAGTAAATTAAAGATGTTATTATGAGCTTTACCTACGACTGCATTAGTTTTAGCATCTACAGTGATTTTTTCAGTTAAAGAAAAAGGAAAATCTGATATTAAATGATTTGAAAATTATCATAATAATAAATTTCAAGTGAGGAATTTTAGAATAAAGACAAGTTCTTCTGATCCGACTATAATTAATTCACTTAAAAATTTCGAGTTGAAAATTATTTTAAAACATGAATTTGACAAAAACAGCGAAAATGATTTGGAGGATTTGTTAAAAAACAAGAACCAAGATTTCATTGAAAAAATCAAAAAATCAAATCTAATTTTTAAAGATGTTAAAACTTCTTCGTTAGCACCGTTTGTTTGATTTTATTTTGAAAACGAAGAACAACGAAAAAATTTTGTTGAAAAAATACAAAAACTTGATTCAATATTAGGAATTGTTCTTTTTGATCAAAGTGTTGTACAACTAAGCAATAGTAATCAATATGATCCATATTATAAACTTTATAGAAAAATAAATAATAATAATGATTTGTTTATGGATTTTATTAAACAAAAAGAGCGAGAAAATCATAGAAGTTATATACCCACATCTAAAATTGGAATTTTAGAAGTTGGTGGAAAATTTGATGAAACTATGGATAATGACTTTTTAAACAGAGGTTATGAGGTTCTAATAACAAATAAAAATCTTGAATTAAACCATCATTCTCAAGAGGTTCCATTGATTGCAGCTGGTAGTCAGGGATTTGACAGATACGCTAAAATGTATTTTAGTAGTTTTAAAACTGATAAAGAATGAGAAGGCGCCCTTGAATGGTTTGTTAAAAATGGTGTAAAAGTTATAAATCATAGTTATGGATCGATTTATGATTTATTAGGTAGCGAATATAATGAAAATAACTTACTTTTGGATAGTATTTCAAGAAAATATGGAATTATAAATGTATTTGCATCCGGGAATGATAATGATAACCGTGACAAAGGAAATGAATGAATAAATTCAAAATCATTATCAATTAACAATATTGTAGTCGGAGCATTAGAATATGATTCATATCGTGGAATATCATCTGATAATATTGCCCGATATTCAAATTATCTATTATTTGATAAATATAAAAACTTAGCAAAACCTAATGTTGTTGCACCAGGTTATTTATATAAAAGAAAAATATTGGGTTATGGTGATAGTCAATATAATAAAATTGGTACAAGTTATGCAGCACCAATTATTTCAGGGTTGATATCTACATTATTAAGAGAGAAAAGTTTAATTAATAATGATAATTATAGAATTCAAGCAATTAAAGCAATTTTAGCTGTGGCATCTTGAATTCCGAATAATAATGATATAGCTTATAAAAGTAATGGGTACTCACTAAAATATGGAGCTGGTATTCCTAATTTTGAAAAGATGCTTAAAGCGTTTGATAATCTAACAATTGCTAATATTGATAAAAAAACAAACGGAACTGTGTTAGCAACAAAAGAATTTTATGCTTATAAAGGACAAAACATAAGAGTAGCTAGTTCGTGATTATTCAATGCTGGATTGCTTAAAAATAAAGAAAATAAACCAAGTTCGAATTTTAGTTGATATCTATATTTAATTCCATTTTTTGCAATCGGAACAGGAATTGCAGATTTAGTGTGAAGTGGTACACATAAAAACGACAGCCAACTTAAATTACATGAAACCCTAAAAAGACAAGAACAAAAATTATATTCTGATTATGATTTAATTTTAGAATATAAAGATAAAAATGGGAATTGAAAGCAAATTAAAAAAATAATTACAGAAGATTCAACAGATGAACTTATAATCCATAATGCAAATATATCAGGTTTATATCGAGCAAGGGTAGTAAAATATAAAGATTCATTATTTGAAAATTCTATTGATGATAATATTGCAATGACATATTTGGTATCTTGATAAATGAAAAGAACATTTAAAACTATATTAGCATCTTCTGTTTTATCAACTTCTTTAATAGCTTTGTCATGCTCTAGTAACAAAGTTTCTATAAATTACGACGATGAAAATATTGATTATCGTTTAAGATTTGCTGAATTACTTGATCTTTACCAAACCCAAACTAATATAAAAAGAAATCCATATGATTTTTTTATGTTAAAATGAGAATCTGGTGAAAATAATGGTGGGTATGGTGTTGAAACCTTATTAAAGAATAATTTTACAATATTTACAAGTTCCAATCAAGTTCGGAATGATTATTTAAGTAGGTTTTCACTAGATTTTTATAAGAAAATATACAATATGTTTTTAAGGTTAAATGAAAAAGAGAGGGATTTTAATATCAATGATTATTGAAAAATTAATCCTAATAATATGACACAAGAGCAAATAAATAAGTATAATGAACAAAAATTCGAAGAACAATATTTATATAATCAAAAAATAGATGAATTTTTTAAGACAAAAAACTTGGTTCTTTCTACATCTTGACATGCTCGCTATCGTATTGACTATTCCCAAATAGATTACTTGATATATAATCCTAGAAGTAATCCTGATGAAATCTCATTTATTAAAGTACATACTGGACAATTGCAACCTGCGAGGTATTACCAACCTGCAAGTGGAGGTGCATCATTTATGGATTCTGCTGTAATAAATAAAAATATTAAAATTAATCCGATTGTAAATGATCACTTAACTAAGCAAGAAGTTATAGATCTCTTTGAATTTCTTGAAAAAAAATATGAGGTAAAATAAATGAAGCATCATAAGTGATTGATATTATTTGTTTCTGTATCAATGATTGCACCTATTTTAATTGCTTGCTCAAATGTTGAAACAAAAAAACCGACGGAAAATAAAGCAGAGATTAATGCCACAAATGAATTTAATAATTTACTTGAGTGATATCAAAATCAAAATAAAATAGTATCTAACCAAGACCGCTTTGGTAAGTATTGAAGTTATCTTTGAAACAAAGATAAGATACCTTTATTTAAGCAGCCATACCTTATTATTGAGACACTAGATGACCTAAAGGAAAAAATACTTAATAAATTTGATCGTAAATTATTTGTGGAACTATATAATAGTAAAAAATATAGTTTAGATTTTGATATTCGAAAATTAGATGAAAAAGATATTCTTGAACTTAATTTACAAAAATTTTCTAATATTTTTTTAAATAACCAAAACCTTGAAGTTTTCTTTAAAGAAAATAATTTACTTATAGCTCAATATTGACATGATCCAAACGATAAAAACAAATACAATCAAAAATATCTTATACCAGATCCTACACACCAATCAGATACTCATTTAATATTTGATGTAGTTAGTCCAAATGACTTATATTATGTGGAAGATTTTGGGTTATATCAAAGTTCACCACAATATGAAAAAGACTTTTTATACAAAGATGTAAAATTAACTGTAATTACTTTTAATAAAGAAAAAAAGATTTTTATAGATGAAAATTTAACAAAAACTCAAACTAAAAATATTTACAAAACACTTTTAACAAAATATGGTGATCGAGTATAAAATATACACAACAATATTAATATTGTTGTGTTTTAATAACAAAACACATAAATTTAAAAGCAAAAAATATTAAAATTAGCTTATTTTTATACACTAAAAAACCTAATTTTATAATATAATTTAAGATATGAATAAATTGAAAATAGGTGTTGATATAACACATATTTCCAGGTTTGTAAACAAAAGTAATTCTTTTATTGATAGGTTGCTTTCTGCAGATGAATTAGTTAAATTTGATAAACTTAAACAAAAGCAAAAGCAATTATTTTTAGCACGAAGTTGAGCAATAAAGGAAGCTATTTTCAAAGCAGATAATCAATATTATAAATTTAAAGAAATTGATATAAAAAAAATAAATAATAGATGAATCTTTAAAGATTTTATTATTACAATTTCGCATGAAAAAGATATATTGGTTGCTTTTGTAATTAATATGGGGGAATAAATGAAATTTACAATAGATACTAGAATTAAGTTTCTTGCTACATGTTTAGCATGATTGTGTCGTTGATTGAAACTTGGTTCAATGCTGCGTAAGTATAAAAAAACACCTGAATTAGTTTCTCGTGAACAACGCTATAAGTTTATTCTAAAAATTGCTAAGAAATTAATTAAAATTTATAATATTGATTTGGCTATTGAAGGCATTGAAAATATTCCAAATAATGGTGGAATTATTTTAACCCCTAACCATAAATCATATATTGATGCCTTAGTTTTGATTGCTGCATTAGAACAAACAAATCAAGAATTTATTGATAAGCCTCGTGTCCCTACATTTATTGGTAAAGAAGGATTGAAAAAAAGTAAAACTATTTATAAATCAATGCAACTACTTGATTCATTTTTTATAGATAACAAAAATATCCGCGATAGTCTTCGTACATTAGATGAATTTACTGATTTTGTCAAAAATCAAAAAACTTTTGGAATTGTCTTTCCGGAAGGAACCCGCATTAAAGAAGAGAAATTAGGTGATTTTAAATCAGGTATCTATAAAATGGCTAATAATACATATATGGATGTGATTCCTGTTGCTATCTCAAATACATTAGATGCTTTTAGTCTCAAACGTCATGGCAGAATCAAAGTTACAGTTTCATTTTTAACTACTTTAAAAGCCAAAACTAATATTACTAAGGAACCAGCAATAATTGCAACTAAAGCAAAAGATATGATTGCTGCAAAGTTAGGATATACTGATGAAATTAAAAAATAAAAATCTTAACTATTCTTATGAGCATAATTTCAAATTAGCTGATTTTGATGGACCACTTGATTTGTTGTTAGAGTTAATTAAAGCGAAGAAAATAAGCATCATGGAAGTTAATTTAATCGAATTAGCAACTCAATATATTCAAATCATTAATCATTTAAAAGAAGCAGAAATTGATATTGCTGGCGATTATTTAGTAATGGCTACAACCTTAATCAACCTAAAAGCAAAGATGATCCTACAAGGTACTGATGAAGTGGATGAAGAAATAGAACAAGAAAAGAAATTGTTTATTCAAGATTTAGTTGAATATGAGCAGTTTCGTCAGGTTCGTGAAGCTTTAAAAACATTTCAAAGTCAGCGCGCTGATATTTATATTAAAAAAGCAAGTAATATTGATGAATACATTCAAGACAGTGATTCAGCAAAACTTGATGGACATTCAAATCCGATAAAATTAATTAATGTTCTGCGTAAGATGTTTGAAAGAGTTTATGCACAGCATTTAAGACAAACCAAACTTGAAAAGTTTAATTTAACACCATCCGATCAATTTCCGTTTATTAAGAATTTATTAAAACAACACCAAACCTTAACTTTTGAAATGGTATTTAATCAACCAACCTTAAATCACTTTGTTATTACCTTAATTGCAGTTTTAGATTTAGCAAGACAACAGTATTTACTAATCAAACAAGATAATCAATTTGATGCAATTTCAATAACCAGAGGAGAAAAATTCAATGAAGAATAAAATATTAGAGGCACTTTTATATATTCAAGGTGATGATGGACTTACTTTAGAACAAGTTAAAGAAATATTTAACTTAAATACCTTACACGAAGCAAAAAAAGTAATGGCAGATTTTCATAAGGATTTCAACTCTGAAGATCGTGGTTTAAAAGTTGTAGTATTCAATGAAATATATAAATTAGCTACCCGTGAAAGTGTTAAAGAATATATAACTAAGATGGTATCAGTTGTGCGTCCACATCGTTTATCAAATGCTGCTATTGAAGTAGCAGGAATTGTAGCTTATAAACAACCAATAACCCGTAGTCAAATTAACAAAGTGCGAGGAACTGCATCTGATCAGGTAATTAATACTTTATTAGTTAAAGGTGTGATTGAAGAGGTTGGTATTTCGCCAACTCCTGGTAGACCAATATTATATGGGATAACAAATAAATTCTATGATCACTTTAAAATTTCTACTTTACGTGATTTACCAAAACTAGATGATTTCAATTATGTTGATGGTGTTGAAAATGAGGCAAATGATTTTGATTTATTTACCAGCCAAAGAGAGGATAAATAACCTATCACTTAGATAGGTTATTTTCTATTTCGCAAAAAAAAAAAAAAAAACTATAATAATATTTATGAAAAATCAAACTAATATTGATGTTAATCTTAGGAAATGAAAACAAAAATTATTGGATTTATCGAACAGAAATAACGCAATAACTTTTAAAGTTGATCCACTAGGTGAAAGCACAAATTTTAAAACTAAAAATAAACAACAAATTCAAATTATTAATCCGACCTTTCAAGAAATTTTATCCATTTTTCAAAACACAGAAAATAAAGTATTCAAAATAAAAACAATTGACGAATCTTCACAAATACAATATAACACTAAGTCGAATATTTTTTATACAAATTCAGAAACCGAAGAAATTGATGCAAGATTAAAAAACATTTATAAAAAAGTCGAAACCTTTAAAAACGAATATTCTATTGATATTCTTTATTTTACTATTGGGTTATTAAAATGATATGAAGATTCAAACTCTGATGTATTCCATTATTCACCGCTTTTATTTATTCCAATTACATTAAAAAAACAAGAAAATATCTTAAAGATTGAATTTACAGACACAAGTAATGTAATAATAAATGAATCACTTTTATTAAAATTGAAAGAAGATTTTGGTATCTTTGTGGAGTGAAATCTTGATGAGAATTTAGATTTATATACCCAATACCAAGAACTCAGTTCTAAAATATTGAATTCATATCCTAACGATACAAGATGAAAAATTATTGATTATTGCTATATTTCTACATTTGATTTCACTAAGATTGTTATATATGAAGATATCCAAAAGAATAGTCAAAAAATTATTGAAAGCAATTTCTACAAAGGATTTCAAGGTAAAGGAGATTTAAGTAATTATGATATTAGTTCCATTAATTCTGACAACATTAATTCACATATTGATGTTAATACAGAATATCGTGGACTAGATGCAGATTCATCTCAAGAAATAGCAATTCAAAATGCTATTAAAGGTAAATCATTTGTTTTACAAGGACCTCCTGGGACGGGAAAATCACAAACAATTACTAACATTATTACTGAGTTAATTGCAAGAAATAAAAAAGTACTATTTGTAGCAGAAAAGAATACAGCATTGCAGGTTGTATTTAATAATCTTAAAAAAATAGGTTTAGAAAAATATGTAGTTGCAATTCACGATGGCGATCTTGATAAAAGGAAAATACTTAATGATATAATAACATCGATAGAAGATTCAAAATTTTATGAATTAGATAGTGAAAAAACTGATGCATTATTAGCAAAACATAATAATAGCAAAGACATTTTAGATGCATATGGTGAAATACTTATTAAAAAAAGAAAACCACAAAACTTAAATTTATATGAATATATTTCTGAATATTATAAGTTAGAAAACTATCCTGATATAGAATTTTATACAGGAAATTTCTCAGAATTGTCACTTAATGAACATGAGAATATTCTTGAAAAAATAGATAGTTTTTATAAAGCATATAAAGAATTAAATTTTGATATGCAAGCATCGGTATGATATGGTTTAAATATAAATCAAAAAAACCAACAAATATATCAGTCATTAAAAGAGAGTATTTGAAACCTTATTAATAATTTTGCTAATATTAATGAATATTTTAATAATATTTTATTAAAACCTTCAAATATTTTTATTAACAATTTTCAAAAAATATTTATGCAACTTAATTTATATACAAAATATAACATTCAATTATATAAATTTGCAAACTATGCAGAATTTATACAAATTAATGATAATTTAAAAACCATATTTAATAAGAAAAGTGAAAATAACAAGTTATTAGATGAATTTATTGAGCATTTTGTTGATGTTAATGTAATACAACAAATTAAGATACAAGAAATTAATAGTAAAATACCTAGCATAGAAAACTCATGAACTAGAATATTTTCATCAGCATGAAAATACGCTAAAAAATTACTTAAAAAGTCATCGTTTAAAGTTTTATCTAAGCAAGATAAAGGGATTTCAAATTTATACAAAAAGGTTGCACAATATTTAAAAAATAATTTAGATATAAAAGAAATTTGAAATAAGTTAGGTGTATCTGTTATAGATGATGTTGACAAACTAAATGAATTAATTGATGTCTTTGATAAAATTATTGAATTTAATGATACAGAAAGTAATGGTTATATTTCTTTTTTGACTAACCTATCATATATTAATCAGATGATTAATGATTTTGAAAAATTTTATTCAAATTGGAACCTCTTTATCTCATTTTTTGATAAAAAACAAATTGATTATGCAAATTATGATTACCAACAATTAATATCAAAAATACAAACATTACAAAAAAATTTTTATGATACATTGGAACCATATATTGAATTAAATTGAGCTATAAGTGAACTTAAATATATAAACTTAGATTCATTTGTAAATGCAATTATTAATAACAAAATAACAAATTATTTTCAAGAAATTTATTTACGCAAAAATTATCAAATATTGATTCAAAGTATATTATGAAATGAAGTAAAAACAAATCAAGCACAATTTCTATCTACACACCTTGATATATTACGTGAAAAAGAAATCGAATGTCTTTCATTTTCAAAGCAAAAAGTTAAACAAAAAAATGATGAATATTTAAGTTATAAACTCAGTTTATCTAGAAATAACCCTGAATATAGAATAATTAAAGCAGAAAGTCAAAAGAAGAGAAATTTTTTACCTTTTAAGAAAATCTTTGAAAAAGCATATAACTTTATATTAGATGTAAAACCCTGTTTATTATTATCACCCTTAATGGTATCAAATTTATTTAAAGATATTGATTTTGAATTTGATACAGTGATTTTTGATGAAGCTTCTCAAATAAAACCTGAAAAAGCAATTTGTTCACTTTTTCGTGCTAAACAAGCTATAATAGTTGGTGATCAAGAACAAATGCCTGCTTCCGACTTCTTTGAAAAACAACTCATATCCGAAACTTATATTGATGAAGAAAGTGAAGATATTTCATCTGGTTACGACTCGTTACTTGATTTTGTTGCTTCTAGATATGATTCGATAAGACTAAAATGACATTACCGTTCAAAATTCGAAGAACTAATTCATACATCAAATCAAATGATTTATAGAGATTTAATAACCTTTCCTAACTCAAGAAACCCTAAAAAATTTGAGGGATTAAACTTTATTTATGCAGAAAATGATACTTTTAATATAAAAGAAGATATTTTTGTATTAATTGAAGAAACTAAAAAACTTCTTAAAGATATTATTGAAACTCATAGAGATAAGTATTCTGTAGGTATTGTTGTATTTAATGTTAATATCTTAGATAAAGTTGAAAGAGAAATTGAAAAATTTAGAGAAAGCAATCCTGAATTAGCTTATTTCTATGAAAAAAATAAAGATGAACCATTTTTTGTTAAAAGCATTGATGGAGTTCAAGGAGATGAAAGAGATATTGTTATCTTCATAATTGAAGCAAAAAGAATTTCAAAGGATCGTTTTGGAACAAGTTTTGGTGCAATAAATCGAAGTAATTCAGGTTATAAACGTTTAAATGTTGCAATAACTCGTTCTAAAATTGGAATGCATATAATTTCTAATTTCACAAGTTCGCAAATAGACTGATTCCGTAGTGAAAGTCGTGGGATAAAAATCTTAGAGCAATTTATTAAAAATGCAGAATTTGGTATTTCTAATCTAAGTGATAACGATAGTAATAATGGTGATGTAAGTATACATTTTGATTCTGGTTTTGAAAAACAAGTATATGATAAACTAATAATGCAAGGCTTGATGGTTCGCACCCAAGTCGGAGTTTCAGGGTATCGAATTGATTTAGGAATTGTAAATCCTAAAACAAACAAGTTTATTTTAGGTATAGAATGTGATGGGGCTTTATATCATTCTTCTAAATCAACTCGTGATAGAGATCGCTTAAGGCAACAAGTCTTAGAAACACGTGGTTGGATAATCCATCGCATCTGGTCTACTGATTGATTTAATAATCCGGATCGTGAAGTTCAAAAAATATTAAATAAATTAAAAGAATTAGAAATGTCAAAAACAAATCAATCGCAACAAGAAACAGGTATACCTAAAATAGCAAATAATGTCCATCAAGAATCATTAGTAAATACATATTTAAAAGAAAATAAAATTCCTAATGTTGAAATTTTTGAAAAATATTGACCAATACAAAAAAGTGCAAGACACTATAAAGTAGAATTTAATTTACATTCTAGCTTGAGAAATAAATTAAAATGTAAGGAAATATTGCTAAAAATTTTTGAAAAATCAGGAGCATTAACATTCAATAAATTCCTTGCCTTCGTAAAAATTTTATTAGAAGAAAATTCTACAACAAATAAAGTAAAGGATTTTGCTCAGTCTATAATAAATAGATATAATTTGATTTTAGATTCTGATGAATTTGTTTATCCTGATTCAGAAAATTTTAAATTCATCTTTAGACAATCAGATGAAGATGATGAACGCAGACCGATAAATGAAATTCATAATAGTGAACTTCAACATTTAATTTTGACACTATTTAAATATGCTAATGTGTTTGATTTTAAAGGTATTAGCACTGAAATTCTTTCACGAACTAACAATAAAGCATTAACTGTGAACACTAAAAATAAAATAAAATCAGTAATCGATAAAATGATTGATAACCAACTACTTGAAGAAATATCGAATGAGCATTATAAACTGGTAAAAGCAAATTAACTTGCTTTTATTTATACAACTTTTTAAAACTATTATAATTTTATTATGTTGAAAAGACATTTATGAATCATTTTGTTTTTTTATCCAATTATAGTGTTTTTAATGCTATATAATATCATATTAAAACAAATACAAATATATAATAACAGTTATGAATTAATTATTTTAATAATTTATGCTCTAAGTAGTATCATTTATCTTTTAGCACTATATAATAGTGCTAAAAGGAATATTTTATCGTTTATATACTTTATTATTTATTTTGTTATTAATTGTATTTTCCATTTAATTTATAAAAATTATATTAACTTATTTACTACTTTAATAACTTTTATTATTCTAACTTTATCAATGTTAAAACAATTAATAAGATGGAATAAAACTAATAAAGGAAATAAATTTATATATTATCGGTTAAATATTATTTCTATTTTATTTTTAATAATTTTATTTATTCTTATTTTTAATTTAACTTATTTTTTAGGTTTTTGACTTAAAGATACTTTAAAAAATTACTTTTTTACCTATGATACAGCATCGAAAGTAATTTTTAGTATATCAGAAAGCATTTATATTGTCTTTATTTTGATGTTAATTTTTGGAATCAGATTTTCATATATATTAACATTTTTATCTAGTATTTTTGCAATTATTTTTTATTCTTTAAAAATAGTAGATATATCAAAAATACTTTTAATTTTAATATATCAAATTATTTATTTATATTTATTTTTTATCAGTAAAAACAAGCAACTTTCAATAGCATTTATCGGTATGGGGGCTTCAGGAAAATCAACTTTAATAGCAAAATTAGATGATTTTTGAATTCCTAATAATTTTAAAATTCTAAATGATCGCAGTAAAATAATAAAACCATATAATGAATGTTTAAAAGATTTAAAAGATAATGCTTTTAAATATCAATGAACTTTTTTTACTGATCGACTTAGACAACAGCAGATGATGCAAAAATATGATTGTTCTGTAATTGATCGACATTTAATTGAAGAACTTATTGCTCATAATGTGCTTGAAAAAATGCAGTTTTTTAACCAAAAACAAAAATTTTTATGATACATATGGTATAAACCACTGATGAATTTTATTCTAAATTCACAACCCAAAACAACTTTAGCTTTTATTATTCTTAAAAATCCAGAATTTATTAAAAATAACCGTTTGAATGTTATTAATAGTAAAGATATACAGCAAAGTCAAAAAAGACAAAACGAACTAATAAATACTGAATTTATGAACTTAATAAATAAAAATTATTTAGATCAGCAAAAGGTTGGTAGACTTTTAAAACGTCTTTTAAAACATATTAAATATTCATATATATTCATTGATGAACAATGATTTGAAAGTATACCTAAAATTAAAAAAATAATATTATCGCATCTAAATAAATATGTTTAAGTCTAGAATATAGGTTTAGACATATTTTTGTATAAAAAAAGACCAAAGGCCTTTGGTCAATTACTTGAAATGGTACGTCCTAGAGGATTCGAACCTCTGACCCAATGGTTAAAAGCCATTTGCTCTACCTGCTGAGCTAAGGACGCACAATCCTGGTGCCCAAGACTGGACTTGAACCAGCACGGTCTTGCGACCGAGGGATTTTAAGTCCCTTGCGTCTACCATTCCGCCACCTGGGCAATTCGTTAATTGCTTATAAATTATAGCACAAAAGAATAATAACATAATTTTTATTTTATTTATTTTTCTTATGAACACTATTAATTTACAATGCAGTTTTTCACATATTTTTAAGCAAATAAAGAATTTTATGATATTTAAAAGAAACTTTTAAATATCTAAAATAAATGAAGTAAAATTAAAATATGAAAGAACATTTACAAAATTCTGAATATGCTGCTGTTGATATTGGCGGAACCAATACTCGCTTTGCTCTATTTGATAAATATGGAAACATTATCAAAAAGAACAAAACACAAACTGATTATCGATCAGCGGAAAGAACTTGTGATTGAATAATCGAACAAATCAAAAAATATGAAATTAAATATCTTGCTTTATGCATTCCGGGACCATCTGATTATCAAAAAGGTATTGTTTTAAAGAGTCCTAACTTAGCAGGTAGTTGAGTAAATTTTGATGTAAGAAGTTATCTTATGCAAACAAGCACACTTTCTGATATTGTTTTTGAAAATGATGCAAATGTTATGGCCTTAGCAAATCATGTAAAAGCAAACGGATTTAATTCAGATAAAATAAGTCAATTTTTTACTATCAGTACAGGTTTTGGTGCAGGACTGATTATAGATAATAAAATTTATCATGGACGTGATTATTATGCACAAGAAATTGCCCAACTACCTGCAAGCAAAATCGGTTTTTATCAAGAACATCGTCTTAAAAATCCTTATGCATTAGAGTTACATTGTTCAGGTAGCGGTATTGAAACCAAGGCAAAAGCATTATCAATAGCAAATTCAGCAAAAGAGGTGTTTGAATTAGCTAAAAATAACGATGCTAAAGCCATGAATTTAATTAAAGAAGCGTCTGATGTATTAACTAATATTTTTGCTACTTGTGCTGCTTTGTTGGCTCCACATGATTTTTATGTTGGTGGAAGTTTAGCACTTGCTCAAAAAGATTTTGTAACAGATGCATTTGAAAAAGCAAAATTAATTAGTGATCCTAATCATTTTAAAGATGTCAAACTTATCTTTGATCAACACGGTGATGATTCTGCATTAATCGGTCTATATTATTTAACTAAAATGCGAAATAATATGGAAAATTAATCAAAACAATCACATCTGCTTATAAAAGTTTATAATTAAGATGTAATAAGGAGAATTATGAAGAAATTTTTATTACCTTTTTTAACTATTGCGTCAGTTGCTACCCTAATAGCAACAAGTTGCAATAGTCAAAGCAATTCTACACAAGAAAAAACAGACAAAAATTCACAAAAACCATCTGAAATAAGCATCCCTAAGGAATCAGGAGGCCAAAAACAACAAACCCCTCAAAATCCCATGAATAAACAGCAACCAAAGACAGAAAATAAGATTCCTAAGGTCCAATCTGAATCAGGAAATTTTAGTGGAAATGAATTAGATAACTTTGTTTCAAGTCATTTAGATATGGTTTCATTGCTTAAGCAAGATTTATTAAATGAAGTTGCTACGAGTGATTTAAAAATTGTTTATGATTGGAAAAATAAGAAAATTATCAAACTTAATAAAGATGAGTCATTAAACTGAAAAAACCTTGGGAATCGTAGTTTAAGGAATATTTTTGATGTCAATATAGATAAAACATATAATATGGTAAATGATCAACAACCAAAGCAAGAAAATAACGAAAAACCAAATGATTATTTAAGATATACAGCTGAAAATAATCAATTTAAATTATTTTTTAAAGTTGCTAAAATTTCCAAAGGAAAAGTTACATTACTTTCAGATAATACTTTTTCTATAGTTTTTGAAGTGCAAAAACAAACTACTCAAACAGTTTCAACACCAGTTCAGATACAACCAAAACAAGAAATTAATATCCAAATCCCAAATCCAGTTGATATATCAAATTTAAAATATAAATCAGATAATTATTATCAAGCAGCAAATGGAAAAAGTGGAAAAGCACTTTGAGAAGCCCTAAGCAAACTGCAAAAAACACATTTAAATGAATTAAAAAATAAAGATTCATATAAGAAATTACCTGAATTTTATAAGGATTCAAAAGCATTCATAGATTTATATTATGAAAAAGATAATTCTTTATTGGATATTTATTCAGAAAATCCAAACGGTAAAGATCCTTATGAATATAAAAGTTATCAAGGTGGAGACTCTGCTAATACCGAAGGAAAAGGTACAAATCGTGAGCATTTAATTCCACAAAGTTGGTTTAATAAAAACCTACCAATGCGTTCTGATCCGAATTTTGTATGACCAACTGATATCAAAGTAAATTCAGAGCGTGCTGATTTTCCACATGATAATGTAAAAAATGTAGAATTAACAACTAAAAATGGTTCAAAATTAGGAACAAACATTCTGGGCCAAAAAGTTTTTGAAGTAATTGATGCTTTTAAAGGTGATGTAGCACGAAGTTATTTATATTTTATTACAATTTACCATGATAACAGTATTTATCATAAAGAAACTAATATATTCACTCAAACATTTCCTAATATTAAAGCACACTTTTTGCAAACTTATTTAAATTGAGATACTAAAGACCCTGTCGATGCTTTTGATATCAATCGAAATAACGAAACATATCGAGTTTATGGATTAAGAAATCCTTTTATCGATTATCCCAACCTTTTTGAAAATTTATTTTCAAAAAATCCTAAACCATTTATAAACAAAGGAATTTTAGTATCAAATGGTTCATCCGAGATACTAAATTCATAAAGGAAGTATATGAAATTTAATAAGAAATTATTATCATTATCATTTTTTATCCCTGCTGCAGCTGCAATAGCAACCAGTTGTGCATCACATCCGAGTAAGGTGGATAAAAAGTCTGGTGATAAAGACGATAATCAAAATACTACATCAGGACAATCTGCTGATAAAACAACAAATCCAGGTTCTAAAACAAACCCAGTGACAACAGAAGAAGATAGAAGTCCAATTAATTTGACGGATACAAGTAATTTAGTTTATAAACCATCTAATTATTATGCATCTGCAGATGGTAAAAAAGGTATGGATTTATGAAGAGCATTAGAAATGCATCATCACGGAATTCGGGCTGGTATTTTACACGGTTCAGTTATATATGAAGCATTAAAAACTTTTTATAATGAATCTAATGCATATAAAGATTTATATTATAAAAAAGATAAAAGTATTTTAGATATTTTTACAGCCCAACCAGATAAAACTAATTTTGCTTCAAAACAAACTTTTGTAGAAAATGCTAACTCATCATCTGAAAATACTGCACAAATGCGTGGACATTTAATACCAGAAAAATGATACTCAAGCGATGATCCGATGCAACCCGATCCATTTGTAACTTGACCATTAGATACATTTGTAAACTCTAAAAGGGGTAATTTTCCTTTTGGAGAAGTAAAAAATGTAACTTTTACCTTTAAGAACGGGTCAAAACTTGGAACAAATAACAAAGGACAAATGGTGTTTGAAGTGATTGATAAATTTAAAGGTGATGTGGCTCGTAGTGTGTTATATTTTATTTTAATGTATTATGAAAAAAATATTTATTCAGATGCATCTAATAATTTATTTATAAGTAATTTTCCTTATATCAAAGATGATTTTTTACATACACTTTTAAAGTGAGATATGCAAGATCCAGTTGATGCTGTAGATATTAACCGAAATAATGAAATTTTCAAAAAATACCAATTTAGAAATCCATTTATAGATTATCCAAACCTTCCTGCAAATCTTTTTGGTGCAATGCCAGACACATTTAATGATAAAGGTATTTTAGTTTCAAACGGCGATAATGCTGTAATCAAAGAGTAGTAGTTGTATTTTTTGGTATTTTTATAAATTTACTAATTGCAAATTTATAAAAATCATATTTTCGCAAAAAATATAAATACAAAAACAGATAAAACACAACATTTAAAAACACAGATTATTTATTGTATTTTTTTACATATAATAATATAATTTAAGATATTAAAATATTAAATATACCTTATTGGTAGTTATATAGGAGTTTATATGAGTGAAAAAAATACTCACAGTGAAAAAGAAAGAAAGCATCGTGTAGGAAAACAAGCATTTATAGTTGCTTTTGCTGCTGCAACTGCTACTGCAGCATTAACAATTGCTGTTGCTACATCAGGTGTTAAAACTAACAAGGAAGCACAAGCGAAGTATGAAAAAGCAGTTAATGATTTTTTAGCAGTAGTACCAAAGATCCAAACTGTTGCTAATCGTAATTTATTAGTTGAAGAATTTCATAAAATCCCATTACAATATTCTGATGCTTCATATCGTAAAGTATTAGATTTATTTAAGCAAGCCAACGATTTTATTCAGGCAGAATTTGATGCTAAAATTAAGTTTCAATTAGATAATGTTAACTCACAAATTAATGCTGTTAAAAATCAGGATGCACAAGAAACTAAAGCAGTTGTTGATAAATTACACCAGTTAGTTGAAAGTTCTAAAACCCTAAGTGAAAGTTTGTTACATAAAGATGGAATTTATAGCGAAGGTAAATTATTAGGACTTTACACTTCTAATTTTATTACTAAGTTCAACCAACCACTTAATTTATTAGATAAATTGTTTTACAGTGAAAACTTTACCAAACAAGCTGATGATAAGAAGCTGAATATCGAAGGAAAAACAACTTTATTAGATGCATTGTTACAGACTATCAATTTGGATGTACTTAAGTTTAAACCAACAAATGAAAACAATTTAACCAAAGTAAAAGATGAGACAATTGCTGCTTTAACTACATCTTCATCAGCATTAGATGATGTATTATCGCGTATTAATACTGCAATTGATACACAGTTTGCTAACTTTAAATTCAACCTTGATAAATCAAGTGAATATTTAAATAATCAAAAATATGCTAATCAAGCATACTTTAATCAAAAAGTTATTGAATTTAAACTAGATTTACAAAAATTACAACTTAAAATGCAACAAAAAGATACCTTAACCAAATCTAATGTAACTGATGCAGAAGTTTTATATTGAAAATCTAGATATTTACTTGAAGCAACTGAGATGACTGAAAGTCTTTTTGATCAAGCAAGTAAGAATACTGCTCGTGCGATGATTTTAAATTCTGAATCAATCAATGATTTTCTTAATGTATTAAAATACATCGAAGAAAAACGCAAATCAGAAGCGTCTATGAATCAACAAAAACTTGACTTAATTTTAAGTGTAGTTAAACAAATTAAAGATAGTGCAAAAAACAAAGAATATCAAAATAAATATAATGCACTTGTGCAACCATTGAGTGAATCAATGATTAATCCATTATTATCATATGCACATGCATTATTAACTGAAGCAACTACTTTTACCAGCGATCAAAAGAGTTCATATCAATCACAAATTACAGATTTTGAAAGTAAATTAGGATCAGATTTTGATGAAAAAACAGGTGCTTCATACTTACAAGAACTCAATTCTATCGTAGCACATATGGAAAATGATTTAAGATCATTACCACTTGCTGACTTTGAAGCAAAAAGATTAGCTGCTAAAAAAGCAGGTTTAACCAACTTCATTAAAAAATACTTACCTTCACTTTCATTAGATTCATTGAATATTCCAACAATCAGCTACGATGATGATTACAATACTTTATACAATAATGTAATGTCTAAATACATTGATTTATTTGTAGCGACTCATACAGGATTGATCGCTTCACGTTTAGCAAACTTTGATGAAGCAGATTTAGTTGTATACCGTCGTACAGATTTAGTTGATGCAACCTATAAAATGTATGATGGAGATGCATATGAATCAAGTTTTATAAAAACCCAATTTAATGCTCTTTATGCAGATACCTTAGCAAAACAACAAGCATTATTTACTACTTTACAAAACAGTTTTGATGCACAAAAGCAATCCTTAACCGATGATATTAATAAAATTACAGATGAAAAAGTTAAAAACTTATATACAACTGAATTAAACCAACTTACATCAACTGATTCAAAAACAACTATAAATGACTTTAAAAACTTACATCAAAAAGTAATATATCATTTATCATTGCAAACTTATCAAGGCCAAATTATTAAAGAAGCAAATGATTCAGGTTTATCAAATGATTTTAAAACCAATTTTGCTAATGCGATAAAATTACCAGAGAATTTTACTTATGTTAATCTAACAAAATATCAATCAGTTTTAAGACTAAAAGAAACTGAAAGCAAAATTAGGACACAATTACAAGAATCAATTAATAAACTATCCGATGCGGATAAAACAAAGATGCAAGTTGAGTTTGATAGAATCAAACAAATTAGCACTGATAATTTATCTAGCATCCAAGCAGCTGTAAGTAGATTGACTCAACTTGCAACAATTTATGAAGCATCATTATCACAAAATAATGCTCCAAAAGCAAGTGCAAACGATTTAACCATAGTAAATTTTGGTTCTTATGCTAAATTACAATATCAAATTGCACAAGCAACCGAATCGACTTCACAAACAGCAGCCTTAAAAGCACTCTTAAATTCACAAAAAGAATACCTTTTAAAATTAGCACAACTTTTTGGTCAAGCAGCAATTGATGAAGTTAATAAAGTTGATAAGAAAACAGTCGATGGAAAATTAGAAGACGAACCCGATTTATACACAATTCGTCATAATATTGATAAAGTTCAATATATGCTATTTTATAATAAATTAGGCACACCTGGATTTATTACAAAAGATGAACATAATTCATCAGAAGATAAAACTAATAATAAAACAACTGAAAACAAAACTGATGCAACTAAAAATACAAAAGATCAAGCAGCAGGGTCAAATGCAGCATCTGGTTCAACAGATAAAAAAGATGCAGTAAAAGAAACAACTAGTGATAATTCACAAAAACAGATAAATGCAGACAAAACTCAACCAGAAAATGCAAAACAACCATCAGACATGACTGAATCTGGTGCAGCAAGTACCGAAACTAAAGATAAACAAGGTGCTACAAGTACGCCTGCTACAAATAATGCTGGGGCAGGACAAGGTAATAATGAACAAAAAAACTCTCAAACCTCTACATCACCTGCAACAAATACTACTTCTGAAAACACACAAAATCAGCAAAATCAGCAACCAACTCAAGCAACACAGTCAGCAGATGAAGATCAAACTAATGCATCAGCAAATACAGATGTTATAGCAAACAAAGTTAAATATGTAGAAATTATATTAAGAGAAATTAATGATATACTTTCTGCTTTAGCATCTATTCAAGATGTAACCACTAAGAATCAAGCAGCAATTCTTAAAAACACATATACTACTCTTAGTGATACAAATAGTACAAATAAATATAAGACTGCCTTAGCATCAGATAAAACAGAAGACAAAGTCTTTGTTAATTCATATTTAGATAATGTAATGACATTAAAATTCCAAGTTGATAAACTTGCATATGATAATATGTATCGTAGTAGTGTATGAGCATATTTAAAACCACAAATAGCCCAATTGCAATTTGCTTCTGATCGAAGCAAGATTATGGCATTAATTCGTGATAAAAATGTAGATAATTTATTAACACTTGATAGTATCAAATCTCTTATTGATTCTTATGCTTCATTAGTTAATCGAAATAATTTATCAAAAGTATTCTTAATCGCAGCATTATCAGTTGTTTCAGATACTTTAAAAGATGATAGTCAATTTAAATTAGATTACTACCAAAGTATTTCAAAATACTTTGATGCAGATAAAGATAATTTAGTGCATTCTAACTTAGGATATAACCAAGTTTTTGAAATGTTGCTTTCAAACTTTGACTTAGCAAAACAAACAGCAAAATTACTGGAATTAGGTAAATCATTACAACCAACTGGTTATGCAAATTATGAAACAAACAAAAAAGAACTTGATCAAATGCAAAAATCAAGAAACTTTGATCAAAGTAAGTTGATACAAATTAATTCAGATGTGCAAAGCGCTTTAAATGAGCAAAAAAATTCTGCTTTAGATGAATTATTAACTTGAAACGATCAAAATCCAAATAAAGAAAAATTCCTTAGTCAACTTAATAATCAAACTGCACAAAATCTTTTTGATGTAGTTCAAGAAATCAAATTTACTACATTATTGCAAACACTAATTGCACAAGTTAAAGATGATAACAAAAAAACAGAATTTACCAATGAACTAAATTCTGCTACTAATTTAACTAAATTGACAGAATTAAAAACAAAAGTAGATACTCAAATAGAAACACAGAAACCAAAAGAACAAACACCTCCTGCAAACCCAATGTCAACTGATCAGCCTAGTTCACCGGTAGAAAATAACCAAGATGCAAAAACACCAAATAATGCTAGTGGACATGGTGAGCAAACAAAGTCATCACAAACCGAAAACACCGAAAATAACCCTAAAACTCTAACTGAATCAAAAAACACACTTTCTGGTAATGGCGAATCAGCAGGTCAACAACAAACCCAAACTGCACCAAAATCTAGTGAAGGTGGTGCGTCTGGTTCAACAGGGGGGGACAACAGTCATAATACCACTGCACAAGTTCCAAACTCAGGTGGTTCAACTGCTTCAAGCAACCAAACAAGTAATACTCCTGCTGCACAACCTGGACAAAGTGAATCAAGCGAATCAGCACAAACTGCAACAAATCCATCATCAACAGCTAGTTCATCGACTACTGGAACTACAACTTCTCAAGGACAAACAGATGCATCTAGTTCGGATAGTTCACAAACATCATCAGGACAAACTGCTTCAGCCACTCATACAGAAAATAGTGGTTCTGAACAACATACAGAGCAAGGAACTTCCACAACAACTCAAGCTTCACAAGCATCAGGATCAAGTCCACAAGGAGCAACTTCAACTGATTCACAGGCAGTAACACCACAAGCATCTGCACAATCACAAGGACAATCATCCGAAGCTTCAAGTACACTTGCTAAACAAGCGGCTTAATTTACTAAAAATAACCCAAGAATGGGTTATTTTTAAATTATTTGATCTTTATTAATGCTTATGTATTCTCTTGGTGATAAATCATCTGGCAATATAAACTTACCAAAAGCAACTCTCTTTAAATCGATTACCTTATAACCAAGTTTATTAAACATCCTTTTGACTTGATGGTATTTACCCTCATTTATAGTTAAATAGCAGTTATATCGATCAATAATCTCTAGTTTAGCACTTTGACATACCTTTGCTTCACCAATATCGATACCTTGCTTAAAAACTTCTATCATATATACATCAAGTTCTTTATCAACTTGCACTAAATAAACTTTTTGAATATGGTTTTTTGGTGATAACACCCGATGAGTAAAAGCACCATCATTTGTAATAATTAGCAAACCGTGTGTATCTACATCAAGTCTACCTACGGTATGGATATTTTTGGCAAACCTATATAAATCTGAAATAAGATGCAAAACACTTGGATACTTAGCATCCGCATTTGCACAAATATATCCTTTAGGCTTATTCAGTGCTAAATAAAACAACTTTGTATTAATGTTCTGATTATCAACTGTGATGATATCATCAACATTTACATAACAACTTTTATAGACAACTATATCATTCACCTTTATTTTACCTTTTTTAAGCATTTTATTTATCATCAAACGAGAATAATTAGTATTATTAGCAACCATTTTTTCAATACGATGTTTCATATAATTATTTTATCTATTTAAAATTAAAAATAAAAATTTTTTTGTTTTTATTTTAAAAAAGGTATAAAATAACTAACAGCAAAACAAGGAGAAAAATGCATAAATTCCAAAGAGATTATGAAATAGTATTTTGAAGTCTTTTTGGGTTTTTATCAGTTATTTTTAGTATCTTATCAATATGATTTAAAGGTAGTTTTTTTGGTTTTGCGATTGGAGCGCTAAGCTCATATTTGCTTTTTATGATCACAAGAATTTTCGGGATGATACCATTAAAAAAACGAAAATCACTAATATTTTTAAATATTTTAAAGATGTTTGTCTTTTTTATTTATTTAACTGCAGTAATTTTAAGTATATATCATATTAATTTAAAAATATATGCATTAAAAAAATATACTGGATTATCTGAATTTACTCTACCAATTAATATGTTTGTGTTTTTTGGGAGCGTAGGATTTAATTTTTTTGTGATTATAGCAACATTTATTTATTCAAAATACAAAGGAGGCAAAATTGGACGAAATTAAACAAAGACTTTGAAAGTTTGATTTACCTCAGTTATTTTCACTGATTGTAACAGTGATAATTATCGCGATATTCTCATTAATTATCTTTTTCAAAGTTCGCAAACAACGTGCTGATCAAGCTCCTAAAGGTATCACTCAGCTTGCTGAAGGATATTTAGGATATATAGATAATTCGTATCAAGAAACAGTTGGTGATCAACTGCCAGGTTCGCGTTTTTATATTTTTACCTTAGCAACTTTTTTACTTGTTGGTAACTGAGTTTCAATTATCGGTTTAGAACCAATTGGAACTGCATTTAGTGTTCCAATTACCTTAGCAGTTGCTACTTGATTAGGAATTATTCTTTCAGGGACTATATACCGTCGCTGAAGATATTATTGATCCATTATTAAAGCACCTTGAGATATTTTTGGTAAGTTTTCCCCACTTATTTCCTTAAGTGCTCGTATGTATGGGAATTTAGTTGGTGGATCAACCATTATTGTTTTAATTTATGCAATGTTTGGATATTTATTTAAGGTTGCTTTAGGCACAGATAATAGTGCATTTCAAAATATTTTTGCCATATATTTCACACCATTGCTACATATGTACTTTGATTTATTTGATGGAATATTGCAGGCATTAATTTTCACAATGCTGACTGCTGTATATTGAACAATAGAATCGCAATCTACAGAACCAGCTAAAAAAACAAAGAATTCTGAAAGTAGATTCTTTAAGAAATTTACCAAAAGAAAGATACAATCGATTTATTAATAAGGAGATAAAATGATTTTAGATTTACTTACAAAATTAGCCGATGGAACAACCTCTACTACAGCACCTGCTTCAAATGCTGCAGCTGCAGCAAAAACAGCCATATCAAATTCTGCCAGTGATATGGGATCTAAGGCAGGAACACACATTGGTTTAGGTTTAGTAGCAGTTGGTGCTGGATTAGCAGCAATCGGGGTTCTTGGTACTGGAGTTGGACAAGGATATGCTGCTGGTAAAGCAGCTGAAGCAGTTGGACGTAATCCGGAGGCTGAAAGCAAAATAAGAACTATGTTAATTATCGGTGTTGGTATTGCTGAAACAGCTGCGATTTATGCTTTCGTTACTGCGATTATTATCTTATTCGTTTTCGCAAGTAAAGTAGTCTAGAAAATGATTACTACATCAGTTGCTGCAGCAGTAAAGTTTGAGTCAAGTTCAGATGTAGGACAAGCTGTAGCAGGAAAATTTGAAGGATTATTTCCTAGCATCCCAATTATGATTGCAACTATTATTGCATTTATAATTGTTGCTATTATTCTCTGAATTTTCTTTTATAAACCCATTAAAAAAATGATGAAAGCACGCAGAGATTTTGTTCAAAACAATATCGATGAATCTGTAAGACAAAAAGAAGCAAGTATTTTAGCTCTTAATAAAGCAAATGAAAATCTTAAAAATGCCCACACACAAGCAGATAACATCATTACAAATGCTAAAATAAAAGCTGAAAAAGTTGCTGAATTTTATATCATAAAAGCACAAACCGAAGCAAAAAGGCTTTTATCTGAAACTGCTTTGGATATCAATGCACAACAAAAAGAATTTCAACAAAATGCTAAAAAATACATTGTTGAAGTAGCTACAGACCTTTCGCAAAAGATTCTTAGACGTGAAATTAGTCAACAAACACAAGATGAAATTGTAAATCAATTTTTAAATACAGATAAAGAAGTTGAAGACTTATAATGCAAATTAAAAAGAACATTCAAGCTTATTCTGTAGCTATATTTGATTTAGTTCATGAAGCAGATAAATTTCAACAATTACATACCCAATTTGAAGCAGTCAAAGAAATTTTTAGCAAACATCCTGAGTTTGTTGATTTCTTTAAAGATGAGTTTGTTCCTGAAGAAGAACGTTTGAAAACTGTTGATTTAGCATTCAAGGACTTTGATTGAATTATTATTAATGCTTTAAAAGTTATAATAATGCGAAAGGTTGCCAAATATATTCGTAAAATCATTATCGAATATCTAAAACTTTCAAACCGTGAATTAAGAATTCGTTTTATTGATGTTATTTCAGCTTTTCCACTAACAAATGAGCAACTTGAAAAAATAAAAACCAAAATTCAAAATAAAACTCGTCGTACCATTGAGATGATCAATCATGTTGATCCATCTTTAATTGCAGGGATAAAAATTGTGTCACGTAGTGAAACAGTTGAAATGAATATCAAAAACAACTTAGAAAAACTAAAACATGAACTTATAAAATACGAAAAGGAGGTGTAAATGGCAATTAAATTAGATGATATTTCAGCAATTATTAAAGATCGCATTCAAAATATGGGATCTAAAGTAGATTATTCTGAAATAGGACGTGTAATTTCAGTAGGTGATGGAATTGCTGTTGTCACCGGATTAGATAAGGTTAAAAATAGCGAGATAGTTATTTTTAACAAAAGTGTCTATGGTTTAGCATTAAACTTAGAAGAAGAAACCGTTGGGGTAGCACTATTTGGTAATGCTAACTCAGTTTCTGAAGGTGATTATGTTGAACGTACCGGAAAAGTTATCTCTGTTGAAGTAGGAGATGCTCTTTTGGGTCGTGTAGTCGATGCTTTAGGAAATCCAATTGATGGAAAAGGTAAGATCGCTGGAACTCACCGTTCAGAAATTTTTAAAAGAGCATCAGGTGTAATGTCACGTCAAGAAGTTAATCAACCACTTGAAACAGGTATTTTAGCAATCGATACAATGATACCAATTGGTAAAGGACAACGTGAGTTAATTATTGGAGATCGTCAAACCGGAAAAACAGCCATTGCAATTGATACTATTATTAATCAAAAAGGTAAAAATGTTAAATGTGTTTATGTTGCAATTGGACAAAAAAATTCTACCGTTGCTCAAATAGTTCAAAAACTTTCTGATTCACAGGCACTTGAATATACCACAATTGTGGTTGCAGGTGCTTCAGAACTTGCGCCACAACAATATATTGCTCCATATACAGGAGTTACAATTGCTGAAGAATGAATGAGTAAAGGACAAGATGTTTTAATTATTTACGATGATTTATCAAAACATGCCATTGCATATCGTACCTTATCATTACTTTTAAGACGTCCACCTGGTCGTGAAGCTTATCCTGGTGATGTTTTCTATCTACACTCACAACTACTTGAACGTGCTGCTCGTTTAAATTCTGAATATGGTGGTGGTTCAATTACTGCATTGCCAATTATTGAAACACAACAAGGTGATATTAGTGCTTATATACCTACTAATGTAATTTCAATTACAGACGGACAAATTTTTACCAAAGAAAGTTTATTTAATGCAGGACAACGGCCAGCAGTTGACATCGGTTTTAGTGTTTCACGGGTAGGTTCTGCAGCGCAAACTAAGGCAACAAAGCAAGTTGTAGGTTCATTAAAATTAGAACTTGCACAATACAATGAAATGCAAGCTTTTGCACAATTTGGTTCAGATTTAGATGATTCAACTAAAACTATTTTGGATCATGGAGCAAAGGTATATCAACTTTTGAAGCAAGAACAATACTTTCCTATCCAACAACAAACCCAAGCGATTATTTTGTTAGGTGTCAAAGAACGTCTTATCAACCCGCTTCCTCTTGATTATATGCACGAATACCGTGATCAAGTAATTAATTGAGTTACTAATGATAGTGAAGGAATGCAAGTATTTAAAAACATCACTGCAAGTGGAAAGATTTCAGAAACAGATTATCAAGTAATTGCTAAAAAATTAGCAAGCATCATTGAAGGTATCATTGCGACTATTCCGAACTATGATAGACGTATGTACAAAGAAATGCCATCAAAATATAAGGTTGCATAATGCCGAGTTTAAATAGCTTAAAAAATCGCATTTCAGTAGTTTCTAATACTCAAAAAATTACCAATGCGATGGAATTGGTTTCAACTTCCAAATTAAGACGTTTGCGCAATGAATACACCCGAATACAAGCATATAAAGAAACATTAGAAGATACTTTCAATGAATTAATTTCACATGTTAGTTCTCGTCAATTTTATGAAATTTTTCCTAAAAACGAAGGAATTGATGGTAGCGTATATATTGTAATCACAAGTGATTTAGGTTTATGTGGTTCATATAATTCTAATATATATAAAATGTTAAATGAAAATCTTAAACCACAAGATAAAATTGTTGTAATTGGTACCAAAGGATTTAGTATGATAAATTCTGCGACAATTAAAGCACAAATGATTAAATATTACATTAATAACGGAGATAAAATTACATATAAAATTTGCAATGATATCACTAAAATCGCATTCGAGTTATATAGTAAAAAACTAGTTTCGCAAGTGAAATTAATTTATACTAAATTTATCAATAATATTAATCAAGAACCACGATTAAAAACACTTTTTCCACTAGATTTTAGTATTCAAAAACAACATAATGCACAAATTATTGAATTTGAACCCTCTGCTGAAGAAGTGCTTTCCGATTCAGTTCCGATGTATATTGCAAGTATGATATATGCTTTATCAGGTGAATCAAAAATTTCAGAAATGGCATCACGTCGAAATGCAATGGAAAATGCAACCAATAATGCTGAAGATTTAATTAAAGAACTTAGATTAGAGTTCAACAGACAACGTCAAGGAAAAATTACTCAAGAAATTACCGAGATTGTTGCTGGTGCTGATGCAACTTAATAAGGAGAGAATATGAAACAACATAATGGAACAATTGTTCAAATTTTAGGACCTGTTGTTGATGTGCGTTTTAGTGAAGGAAAACTTCCAAAACTTCTTAATGCTTTAACTATAACAACTGATAATGGACAAGTTTATACATTAGAAGTAGCGCAACATATTGGTGACGATACTGCTCGAACCATTGCGATGGGTAGCACAAATGGGTTGCAACGTGGAATGACAGTTGTTGATACCAAAGCACCTATTTCGGTTCCGGTTGGAAATATTGTTTTAGGTCGTATTTTTGATGTTTTAGGTAACCCGATTGATGAGTTACCGCTTGAAGGTGAAATAATCCGTGCTCCAATTCATGCTCCTTCTCCATCATATGAAGAACAAAAAACATCTTCTGAAATTTTAGAAACCGGGATTAAAGTTATTGACTTATTAATCCCATATGCAAAAGGTGGAAAAATAGGTTTATTTGGTGGTGCAGGAGTCGGAAAAACAGTTTTAGTACAAGAGTTAATCAATAACATTGCTACCCAACATAATGGTCTTTCAGTGTTTGCTGGTGTCGGTGAACGTACCCGTGAAGGTAATGATTTATACCACGAAATGAAAGCAGCTGGTGTGCTCGATAAAACCGCCTTAGTCTTTGGACAAATGAACGAATCACCTGGAGCTCGTATGCGTGTTGCTCTAAGTGGTTTAACTATGGCTGAATACTTTCGTGATAAACAAAATCAAGATGTGTTATTGTTTATTGATAACATCTTCAGATTCACCCAAGCAGGTTCAGAAGTATCAGCACTTTTAGGACGTATGCCTTCTGCAGTTGGTTATCAACCTACCTTAGCAACTGAAATGGGTGCTTTACAAGAACGGATTACTTCAACACGTCGTGGATCAATTACATCAGTTCAAGCTGTTTATGTTCCTGCCGATGATTTAACTGATCCAGCTCCTGCAACAACATTTACCCACTTGGATGCTAAAACTGTTTTAGACCGTGGAATTGCATCCTTAGGAATTTATCCTGCTATCGATCCACTTAACTCCGCATCAAGATTACTTGATCCTCTGGTAGTTGGAGCGGAGCATTATAATGTTGCACAAAGTGTAATTTCGATTTTACAACGCTTCAAAGAACTACAAGATATCATTGCAATTTTAGGAATGGGTGAACTTTCTGAAGAAGATAAAAAAATCGTTGCACGTGCCCGTAGAATCCGTAACTTTTTATCACAACCTTTTACTGTCGCTGAAAAGTTCTCAGGAATCAAAGGACAATATGTACCTCTTTCAAACACCATACGCAGTTTTAAAGCAATTTTAAATGGTGATTATGATTCATATCCTGAAGATATCTTTAGATATGCAGGAAGCATTGAAGATGTAATCGAAAGATACCAAAAGAATAATGGCTAATACATCATATCTTAAAATTACTGCACCAAATGGAATTGTTTATGAAGGTAAAGTATATATTGTTACCTTAAAAACACCTAAAGGTTACATTGGATTGCAACCAAACCGATCTCCATTGTTTTCAAGTATCGAAATTGGAACCTTGAAGATTGAAACATCTAAATCTGATACTTTAACATATTATATTGGTGGTGGAATAGTTTATGCAGACCAACATAAAATCAATATTATAACCGATGATATTATTGATGTTAAAAAAATCGATATAGAACGAGCTAAAAAGGATGCTGCATCATTAACTGAGGCAATTAAAAGTAATAAAGATACAGTTGATTTAGCCTTATTAGAAACGAAACTTAAAAAAGCTTTGTTTCGAGTTGATACATATAATTTATTCAATAAATAACACCTTTGGTGTTATTTTTATCCTTGGGTAACAAAAACCTACTAATTGTATTAGTAGGTTTGATCATAAAAATGAAATGGTACATCGTACAGGGTTCGAACCTGCGACTCGCTGGTTAAGAGCCAGCTGCTCTACCGACTGAGCTAACGATGCAGGAATATTATAAACCTTTTTAACAAAAATATAAAAATATTTTTATCCTATCCAAACTATCCAATTATTTTTGTTCTTTTTTAGTTCTTAAATATACATTTTCTTATATATATAACGAGGTAAGAATGAAACTAGATGAAAAATTTAAACTAACCAGCAATATCAAACTTTTTAGGTTATACAAAATGAGCGAGAAACTCAGTAAATCTATAAGTAAATTTACTGAGCAGCAAACTGAGCATTTGCTTCCGATTTTATATATAGGTGATGATATTATTTTTGGTGAAGTGCGAGCACAGGATAAAACTGAAAATATTGAGACAACTGATTTATATAACCATGAGAAAATGTGGGATGTTGCTTTATATTATAAAAATTTCTATCGGATGAACTCAAAAATCTTAAAAGAATATATTTATGAAGATGAGCAAACCATTTCATTAGGACATGTTAGTGAAGTCAATGAGTTAAATATTTTAGATAAATTAAAATACTGTTTTACAAGTTTAGATGCTGATACTAAATTAACATATATTTATCCGAAAAAAACTGAAAATAAAAGTATTGCTAATTAAGAGTTTCTGCTAAAATTTTGACATGAATATTTTAACGATTGAAAAAAAGTTATGAAGGTATTGATTTACCAATACATTCATTAAACTCTTATTTATAGGTTTGCTAGTATTTAGCATCGTTATCATTCCGAGTCTTAATTTAGTTGATATCAAAATCAAGCAAGACTCAGATCTTGCTTTTTTATTTTTATTTGATGTAATTTTGTTTATTTTAAGCATCTTTTTTGGATATTATGAGCAATTTTACTGAAAAAAACTACTTTATAAGCATTTGGATGATAAATATCAAACAAATAGGTTTTTAAAACTATTAAACATCTCTTTTTATACATATTTATCAGGACCATTGTATCGAGCATATTTATTAATTTCATTATTTTTTGAAGATGGTAAATATCATTTTATGTTTAAATATGCCAGACGCAAAAAATATGGTTTTTCAATTCAAGATATTTCATTTTCAGGAATTTTATTTGCATTATTTTTGACATTAACTTTAATTAAAAACTTTACAGCAGCAAGAATAATCAATTTAGATTTTGAATTTGCTTTTTATATTCTCTTTGCTTATTTTTTAGGTAAATTCAAAGGTGCTTTATTATCATTTATGGCTGATTTTTTTGGATTGCTGTTTTCAGGAAGAATCGGTTTCTATCATTGAGTTTATGCCATCGTTCCGATTATTGCAACAGTATTGATTGGATGATTTATTGATTTATTTAAAAAACATAAACAAACATCTATGATTGTGATGAATATTGCATTGGTTGTTATTTTTGTTATTTTGCTAGTTGTATTTTTATCACAAGTTAATAATCCTAAAGGAATAAGAATTTCTAAAACCTTTGGAGTTTCAAAAATATCACTTGCAGCTGGGATAATTTTATTAGTTTTTGCTGCTGCATTTATATTTATTATGATAGCCTTAACTATTTATTATTTAAAAACTAAAAATGATTCACAAAGCAAAAATAGAATTGGCTTTTTAGTTCTATCATTCTTTTTAACAGTTGCATTAATTGTTGTAGCCCGTTGAATTTGAGGACCATTTGCATTCATTCGTTTTGCTAACTACTTCTTAGGTCGTAAATACACATTATCACAACACTATTTAATATTTATGACACCAATTGTAATTAGATCACTGATATCAATTCCAATTTATGTTTTTATTCTATATATTATCCTGCTTCCGTTATCTATAATGAAGAAGCAATATGAAAAAAAAGAATATGGTATTACATATTAATAAGGATTCGTTTCCTTATTTTTATAAAAAAATTAAATAAATTTGCTATGTGTTATAATTTATAAGTTATAAGAAAACAAAACTATATAAGGAAAAAAAATGAAATCAATTAAATTAATGTTTCAGAGATCGACACAAAAGAAGAAATTAAATAACTCTGGATCTGGTAAGGTTCGTAAAGTGTTATCAAAAATTTCTGGTGCTTTTATGTTACCGATCTCCGTTATGTCTATTGCTGGTTTATTTTTAGGAATCGGTGCAGCAATTGCAACTGGTGCTGATGAAGGAAGCACTGCAAATATAATAGGTAATTTAGTTAAACAACTAGGAGACCCAGTTTTTGGTGCATTACCATTGTTATTTGCAACTGCCTTTGTGATTGCATTCACGGATGAAGCAGGAGTCGGAGTGTTTGCTACGATAATTGCCTTTTTAATCTTTACTGCTGTTCAGAGTGTCTTTATTTTTGATCATACAGTAAAGTATATGGGTAAGGAGTGATTTAATGGTGCATTACGAGATTCTGTAAAAACAAAAATAACTGGTTATACAATATTCTTTCAAGGAGCAGGACGTAATCCGCAAAACTTAGTTAAATTAGTTGGAACTACCTTAGGGATTAAGTCAATGCAAACTTCAGTATTTGGTGGGATAACAATCGGATTATTAGTGCAATGATTATATAATCGTTTTCACACCATACAACTCCCACAAGTTATTTCTTTCTTTGGTGGTAAAAGATTTGTTTCAATAGTTGCAATCCCTGCTGCATTTATTGTTGCAATCATCTTCTTAATTTTTTGACCATGGATTGGGGTTGGATTAAATGTTTTTGGAACAGCACTTGGAAAAGCTCCATATGGTATAGAATCACTTGTTTTTGGTATCATCGAAAGATCGTTAATTCCATTTGGATTACACCATGTATTCTATGCTCCATTATGATATTCAAGTGTTGGTGGAGATTTAAATACATCACTTGTTAATTGACAACAAGGATTACAAAAAGAAAATATTACATTAATTCCAGGTGATACATTAACTACATTAATAAAAGCTATTACTAAGGACCCTGATAAATACCAAGGTGATTCAACTGCTGCATTATCGCTTGTTGGGATGCCAAACAATATTGATTATACCTTGCAGCAAGCAGGTAAACCTGATTTGCATATATCTAAACAATTATTTGTCTTTGTCGCAGATGAATTAGGAACAAAGATAGGACGCTTTACTGATGGTAAGTTTGGATTTATGATTATAGCCCTTCCTGCAGCTGCAGCCGCTATGATTATGGCTGCTCCAAAAGAAAATCGTAAAGTTGCCTTAGGAACAGTGCTACCAGCCGGATTTACAGCAATGCTTACAGGTGTAACTGAACCAATCGAATTTACCTTCTTATTTTTAGCACCATATCTATTCTGAGGTTTCCATGCATTTATGGCTGGATTGTCATTTATGTTTGCTAACTTAGCTGGTGTGCATATTCCACAAGCATTCTCAGGTGGATTGTTAGACTTCTTTATTTATGGAGTAATAAATGTAGCAAAAGGAACTCATTTCTGATGAACACTTGTTATAGGTGCTGCTTATGCACCAGTATACTACTTTGTCTTCTACTTTGTAATTAAGAAATTCGATCTTGCTACTCCAGGACGTGGAGGGAATACTAAACTATTTACAAAAGCAGATTTTCAAAATAAAAATGCTCAAGTAAATGATGAAGCAGCAAGCGAAATAGATCCTACTGCCTTAGCAGTGGTTGAAGCATATGGTGGTTTAGAAAATATTACAGCTTTTAATAACTGTGCTTCTAGACTTAGATATGATGTTAAAGATGCAAGTAAGGTTGATGTTGATAAACTAAAGGCTGCTGGTGCATTTGGTGTAAAAATTGAAGGAAATAACCATGCACAAGCAATTATGGGTCCTGTTTCTGAGCAACTTAATGCTAAAATAAAATCGCAAAGAGAATTAATTGCTAAATATGAAGCAGAACATAAAGGACTAGAATTTGTTGCTCCTACAACATCACAATCACAGCCAAAAATAATTACTTCGGCTAAATCGCTTGAATTACATACTGCTGCTCGTGGAAAAATCTTGCCATTAGAAGATTTAAAAGACGGTATCTTTTCTGAAAAGATGCTTGGTAATGGTTTTGTAGTTAAATTTGATTCAACTACTGAAGGAAATGTTTATACACCTGCTGCTGGAACTATTGATTTAGTAGCAGACACCAAGCATGCATACGGAATCACAACAGATGAGGGTGTTAAATTGCTAGTTCATATTGGTCTTGATACCGTTAAATTGAATGGACAAGGATTTAAAGACTTAGTTAAAGTTGGTGATAAAGTAAAAATTGGTGATAAGCTTGCAAGTGTAGACTTAGAATTTATTAAATCACAAAACCTTCGCAGCGATGTTATTGTCGTTGTGCTGCATGAAGGAAGTATGTCAAACTTCGAAGTTTATAATAATTCTAAAGCTGACACCACAACTGAAATAGTCGGAATTGTCAGAAAGTAAAAAAAGATACTAACCGTATCTTTTTTTTATCTCTCATGGTTAATATGTTCATATTTATATGTAGTGAATTCTGCTTCTTGATGGATAATATTTTCTGGTATCAATTGGCTTTTATCAATGTATTCAAAATATGTATCACATTTATAAGTACCATTAATCACTGAAACATATACTTCCTTAGTTATTTGTCAATAATCTAAATATAAAAATCTTCCACCACAAATAAAAATATCCTTATCACATTTAAGCATCGCAGCAGTTGCTGGGCCTGAATCAAAGAAAACACGATGTGGTCGTAATTTTTTGTTTTCTGGTATCTCAAAAGGTTGATAATAGGTTAAAACTCAAATTTCCCGATTTGATGTATCAAAATCATCTGGCAAAGAAAAAAAAGTTCTTGCACCAAAAACCAAAACACTATTTTGAGTTATCTTATTAAAAACTTTTAATTCGCTTTTTGTCTTTCAAGGAAGATGGTTTTTATATCCAATGCAGTTTTTCTCATCAACTGCGACAATTAATTTAATCATAAAAATCCTTATCTGCTTTCCCGTTGGCTTTTCATCTTACAATTAATTGGTTATATTGTTCATAATTTTCACATTCTAAATATTCAAGTTGATCAGCATCATTACTAAAATCAAATTGTGGAGATGTATCGGTACTGGTATATTTATAATATCATTCTTTAACCAATCGAATATCTTCTTCAACTTCAGCATTATTAACATTAAAAGTATATGATTTGATTTTACGTTTATTTAAATCTACTGCTTGTGGGTTTAAATAATCACCTTGAGCATCGATTAAAAAAGCAGCAATAATTGAATAAGTTGTTATCGGTTTATTTAACTTTTTAGACATTAAATATGCATATAATTGTGCTTGCTTGCGATATGATGCATCAACACCCTCAATTTCTCATTTATCTTTTTTACTTTCACCAGCTGTTTTAATTTCTAAAATTCTATTTAGTGATGGAATATATCCATCTGGAACACCACTTAAAACATCATCAACACCTGCAAAATAATCATAATTGAAGTTTTTTGCTTCATAGTTTTCTATATACAAATTTGGTGATTTTGCTCTTAAAAGATCAAAGATTTTAGGTTCTAAAATAGTTCCGGCATTAATGTATTTTTTACTTAATACAGGTAATTTAAGTCTTGTGATATGACAGAAAGCATTAAATTGTGATTTATATTTATTTTCAATTAAAATATCACCAACACTGCTTCCTCCAATCTTTTTATACCCTCTGAATTTATCAAAAGTTTTTAATTCTGAATAAAATTCGGGTAGCAACTTAATTACCCTATTTTCCTTATCGATAATATAATGTTGTTTGTTAAAATATTTTCTTGCCATTTATTTAAAGAAATTTTTCACAATAGTATTTGCTGAAATTTCTACTCCTTTAAAATCTGCTTCCCATTCTTCATTAATCATAGTGTTTTGTGGGACAATATGGTCAAAACATATATTTACCAATTTATCAAAACTTGTTTCTGTTGAATTATCATCAACACCCACCACAAACTTATTAGCATCCATAAACTTTTCAATTCGAATTGATATCACACGACATTCGTCATCACTTTTTTTCAAAGTTGCTTCTAAATCCTTAACATTCTTTTTAAAGAAGTCTAATTCGTTTGGAAAGCGCAAATCATCTATTATAAATAAGGTGCTTTTGCTGCCCTTAATTGATTGTTTCACAGTTGCTTTTATTTTATCGAAGACACGTGCGCATCAGATGTTGCTATCGATGTTTCGACCTACTTCACCCATTGCAATTCATAACGGACGTACAATTTCTTTATTTATTCCATCTCATTTTATTTCATCTAAAATCGGTTTAGTAATACTTTTTATAGGTTCTGCAAAGGATAAAATATGTACATTGTTATCAAATTTTTTAGCTAACTTTTTAGATAATGCTTGTGTTAGCAATCCTTTTCCACTTCTTCTTTTTCCGTTAATTAAAACTATGGTATGTTTTCTCATCATTCTCCTTTTAATAAAATAGTGTTTTAATATTATATATATAAAATAAATTCTGTTATTTATTTATTATATTTTTTGATTTTTGGTTAATTAGATAACTTGTTTATAAAAATGTATAAAAATTTTTATACCTATGATATAGATAAATAAGTTTTAATAATATATAATAATAAATTAAGTTAATATTCTTAAAATAACATATTTACCTAGTATATAGCACAAAAAGAAAATATAAATAATATGGAAATTTTGCAGAACCATTTTTATTAAGGTGTACACAGTCATTAGAGTCTTTAGATAATATAAAAATCTTTTTTAATTATATAAGCAACATTATTCATACAGAATTCATAACATCAATAATTTCTAATATCTAAATATTTTACCAAATCCATATAAAAATAATTTTATTTGTTAAAATTTAAATATATAAAGGAAAATAAATGACATTAACACAACTTATAAAAGCAGAATTAATTAATATTGTTAAAAAACTACAAGAATCACATTATTTTGATGTAGATTTTAATGCAGATGATTTAAATTTTATCTTAGGTGAACCTAATTTACCTGTAAAAACAAGTTCGGTTGCAAAAAGATATGATTTATCAACTAATTTAGCATTTGTTTTAAAAGCATATAAAAAAATAAATCCAATGAAAATAGCAGAATGTCTCGTTGAAAAGTTAGCAAATTCATTTAAATTTATTTATCAAGTTGATATAGCTCCACCAGGTTTTTTAAATATTGTTTTAAATGATTCTGCTTTTATTTATATAATATCAAATATCTTAGAGCAAAAATCTTTGTATGCAAAAAATCAAGTAGATGGACAAAAGATAAATGTAGAATATGTCTCTGCTAACCCGACAGGTTTTTTGCATGTTGGTCATGTGCGTGGTGCGGTTTTTGGAAGTACTTTAATTAATGTTTTAAGGCATATTGGATATAATGTTGAATCTGAATATTATATAAATGATGCCGGAAATCAAATTAATATCTTAGTTGATTCATTATATGTGCGTTATGCAGCATTGTTTGGTAAAAATCTTAAAATCTCAGATGAATGCTATCAAGGTAATGATATCATATGAGTAGCACAGCAGGTTAAAGAAAGTTATAATGATTACTTTTTGGATCTTAATACAAATAAACGTAGTGAACTTGAAAACCTTGCTGTTGAGATATTGTTGAATAAAATAAAAGATGATTTAGCAAAACTTAACATTCATATTGATACTTTTACATCTGAAAATTCTCTATATGAGCAAGATATGATTAAACCAGTATTGGAAAAATTAGCTTCATATACATATTTAAAAGATGGTGCATTATTTTTAAAAACTAGTGATTTTGGTGATGATAAAGATCGTGTGTTAGTTAAATCAGATGCAAGTAATACTTATTTATTACCTGATATTGCATATCATTTGACTAAAATAAAAAAAGCAAGTCGTTTAATAAACATCTGAGGTGCAGATCATTCTGGTTATGTTGCTCGGATGAAAATCGCTTTTCAGTGTTTAGGATATAATCCGAAAAATCTAGAAGTGCTAATTATTCAACTAGTTAGATTGATAAAAGATGGTAGTGAATTTAAAATGTCTAAAAGAGCAGGGACATCAGTTACTTTAGCAGACCTTTTAGATGTAAGTTCATCTGATGCGATTCGTTTTATGATGCTAACTAGAGAAATATCAAATAAATTTGATTTTGATATAGATTATGCTAATTCAAATGATACAAATAACCCTGTATTTTTAGTCCAATACACTTATTCACGCATTGTTTCGTTACTTAAGAAGATTAAAAAACCACATTTAAATAACACTGCCAAATTTACTGATAAGGCTAAAAAAATCATTATAACACTTGATTTATTTTCAGATTTAATTAAAACGATTTCTGTGACATCAAAAGTAAATTTATTAAGTCAATATTTGCTTAATTTGGTAAAATTATTTAACAGTTTTTATGAACAAACATATATTCAAACAAATGAACAAGAAGAATCATATGCAGCAATGATTGAATCAATAAGAATTGTAATGAAAATTGCTTTAGATTTAATGGGTGTAAATGCACCTGAGCAAATGTAATTGATTCCATATTTTGTTATAATCAAAGTGATTAAATATTTAAAAAAAACAAATAAATATATAAAATAAAAAAGGAGAAATTATGAAAAATACTACAATGTTAGAAGTAGCGATTGAAAAAGTTAACTCTAATCCACTTTATTCATTCACATTCGCAGAACTTTTTGATGCAGTTGAAAAAGAATTAAAGGATAACTGATACTTTAGATTTGTCAAAGGTGAACCTAATTTACCTTATGAAAAAGTTCGTGAAACCAAAATGGGTGAGCTTTATCGTTTGTTAACAGTAGATAAAAGATTTCACAGAAACATAGATGGTAGCTGAAGAGCTGCAAATTAAGGAGAATTATGCCATTAGTAAATGCAAAGGAAATGCTACATAAAGCAAAAGAAGGAAAATATGCGATTCCACATATAAATATTAACAACCTTGAATGAGCAAAAGCTGTGCTTTTAACAGCTGAGGCTGAAAAATCACCAGTGATTATTGCAACTTCTGAAGGAGCAATTAAATATATGGGTGGATTTAATGTTGTTTCAGGAATGATGTTAGGATTGGTTCAGGATTTAAATATTAGTGTTCCAGTCGCATTACATTTAGATCATGGAACATTTGAAGGAGCAAAAAAAGCAATTGCTACCGAAGCATACACTTCATTAATGTTTGATGGATCGCATCTTGATTTTGAAGAAAACTACTCAAAAACCAAGGAATTAGTTGAATTAGCAAAAGAAAAAAATATGTCATTTGAAGCTGAAGTAGGAACCATCGGGGGTGAAGAAGATGGGATTGTAGGAAACGGAGAATTCGCTGATCCTGAACAAGCTCGTAAGATGGCAACACTCGGAATCGATGTCTTAGCAGCCGGAATCGGAAATATTCACGGACCATATCCAGCAAGTTGAAAATCACTTAGTTTTGAAACTTTAACTAAAATTTCATCAGCAGCAGGAATAGGGATTGTATTACATGGAGGCAGTGGAATTCCAAGTGAACAAATTAAAAAAGCTATTTCTTTAGGTGTAACTAAAATTAATGTTAATACCGAACTACAACAAGCAAATCATAAAGCAATTCGTGAATTCATCATATCTGGAGAAGATTTAAAAGGTAAAAACTTTGATCCACGTAAATTATACAAACCAGGTTATGATGCAATGTGTCAAACAGTTCGTGATAAAATTTATGAATTTGGTTCAAACAATAAAGCATAAACTAACGAAAGTTAGTTTTTTTTATCCCTTTGGTCCCGGGATAAAAAAATCACATTACTGTGATTGTTCGATAGGATTACATTCATCGGTGCAACTTTCTGCATGTTTGCATTTAGGGAAGTTTTTGCAACCGATGAATTTTTGACCTTTTTTATTATTACGAATCAGCAAGGTTCCGCTGCAAAGTGGACAAGGACGTTTTAGTTCTTCTAATTTAAATTGCACAACATCAATTTTACCCTCTGCTTTAACAATTTCTTTTTGAAAATTATCTCAAAAAGATTGCATTAATTGATTCTTGTTTAGTTGTGATTCGGCTACCTTATCAAGATCTTCTTCAATTGCTGCGGTGTATTTTTCGTTAAAAATATCTGGAAAAGCTTTAATTAATGTATCATTGACTTTCATTCCAAAATCAGTCGGGATAAGTTGTGTTGAATTTGTTTCAACAAATCCACGATCTTTAATAATATTAACAGTTGAAGCAAATGTTGAAGGTCGCCCAACTTTGATAATATCAAGCATTTCAATTAAACTACCATCATTATATCTCGGAGCAGGCTTAGTTTCATGATCTTCAAAATTAAAACTTTCAACATCTACTTGCTGATGAAGTTTATAATTTGGATCTTTGTTATCATTTTCATAACCAGAAACTACATAATATCCATCGAAAATAACTTTTGAATAAGTTTGTCGAAATTGATATCCGTTGTTATCAAATGTATATGCTTTTGATTCACGAATTGGTTGTTTTATTAGTGCCTGCAAGGTGGTTTCGTAAATCAACTTATAAATTCTTAACTCCGATTCACTGATATTAGGATATGTTTGTTTTAGTAGTTGCGGTGTCATAGATACATCAGTTGGTCGAATCGCTTCATGAGCATCTTGGTCACCACTAAATCCTTTTATTTCACTAGCTACATAGTCTTTGCTTCATTTTGTAGTTATATAACTTTGTGCATTTGATACAAATGAAGCAGACATACGGGTTGAATCGGTTCTTGGATAAGAAATTAATCCACCGTCACCAAAACCTTCATATAATCTTTGCACAATAGCCTGGGTTGTTGCAGCACTAAACGGACTCTTTTTATATAAAACAGATTGTTTTAGTGGGGTAATAGCACCGATTTTACGTTTGGAAACATTAATATCAGTAACCGTTAAAATTTTCTTAGTTTTTTTAATATCAGCTTTATATTGATCAATTTGACTCGGATAAATTCAATCACGATGTTCTGAATCATTTTTTGGATTGAAATAATTTGCTAAAACTTCATTATTAACAAGTTTTGCATTTAATTTATAGTATTTTTCAGGGATAAAAGCTTGTATTTCTCGTTCACGGTCTACAACTAATTTTAGAGCAATTGACTGCACACGTCCTGCAGTAGGTGTGCCGGGAGAATTTTTAAACTTATTTTTAATTAAATTAGTTACTCTAAAACCGATAATGCGATCAAGCATACGACGTGATTTTTGTGCAGCAACTAAATCATTATCAAGTGAGTTTGGTTTTTGAATCGCATGTTTTATAGCATCCTTGGTAATTTCATTATATTTTATTCTTGAATATTTGTTTTCAAGTTTAAAATAGGAAATCAAATGACTTCCGATTGCTTCTCCTTCGCGGTCTGGGTCAGTTGCAATATAAATATGTTCTGCTTGCTTAACTAACTCGTTAATATCTTTTACTACCTTTTTCTTAGTTGAATCTAATGAATATTTTGGTTCTCAATTTTCAAAATCAATTCCAAGTCCATAAATACCTTCGGTTTTCATTTTCAAAAAATGTCCAACTGAAGCAACTACTTTATATTCATCACCCAAATATTTTTGGATGGTTTGAACTTTATTAGGGGACTCGACTATTACTAAATTTTTCATATTCAATAATAATACAATATTTTGCAAGAAAAATTTAAAAATTTATAGAAATTTATATAATCACTTTCTATAAATTTTTGTTGATTTATGCAATAATAAATATTACAATTTAATATTTTAATGACAATTATTTGTAAATTTTTTATTTGAGTAAAATTTAAATTTACAAATAACACTAAATTACAGAACTTTTATCCCTTTGATACAGGATTATAAGAATATAAAGTATAAAGCAACCTGTCTATAAATTTAATTTATATTATAGTAACAAAACACAAGAAAATGATAAAATTAATTATGAGTATTATATTAGATACTCCTTGGCAAATTTAGCCCAGTAAAGACCATAAGGAGAAAAATGTTTAAATACGAAATTATGATGATCGTGAATCCAAAAGCGGATGTAAAAGTTGCTTTTGACTTGCTTTCAGAAGTTTTCGGCAAGGGTATAAAAAAAGCTGAAAAACTAGAAAGACACGAATTAGCATATGAAATCAATAAATCAAAACATGCACAATATGTTTTAGCACATGTAGAGGCAGATGCCAAAGCACCTGCAGAATTTACCCGTCGGGCAAATATTATTAAAGATATTTGAAGAACATTGTTAATTAACTTAGATACTGAAAGAGGGATGCATCCAAAAAAAGAAGTAAAACAATCTAAACCAAAAAGAACATATGTAAAAAGAGAAGTTAAAGTTAACGAGGAAAGTGAAAAACCTAGAAGACGTCCAAGAGTTAGTAAACCAGCTGAAACATCTATAAATAAGTAAAAGGTAATTATGAACAGAGTAATTTTAATCGGAAGAACAACTACAAATATTGAATTAAATACTACATCATCAGGTGTTGCTTGAGTAAGATTTACACTTGCAGTAACACGCAGAAGCCAAAGTCGCAATGAAATAACTGATTTTATTCCTATTGTTGCATTTTCACATTCAGCAATTTTGTTAAAAAATTCAGTTCCAAAAGGAACCTTAATTGCTGTAGAAGGTAATTTACAATCAAGTTCTTATCAGTCACGTACATCGAATCAAACAATCAGAAGTTTGGATGTGCATTTAGATACTTTTTACTTCTTAGAATCAAAACGTGTTACTGATGAACGTGCTAAAAATCGTTCTTCTGATGATTTTATTGGCACTAGTCCATTTACTGGTACCAGTTCATATCCAAAAAATACTTATTCACCGGAAAAAGTTGAACCAATATCATCACAGTCATTTTCACCAAATCCTGTAGTTGAAGAGTACCCAAATAAAAAACCAATTGAAGAAAAATTACACGATTTAGGTGATTTAGAATCAGATGTTAATGATGATATTGATATATTTTAGTTAAACCAAGGAGATTTATGGCTTACATTAAACGTAAAAAGAACTTCTCAAATAGAAAAAAAGTATGTGCTTTCTGTGAAGAAAAAGTTAATTATGTAGATTTTAAAAATGTTGAATTATTATTCAAATATATTTCTGGAACTGGATCAATTAAATCAAAATCAATGACCGGAACTTGTGCAAAACACCAAAGAAAGGTTGCTAATGCAATTAAAAGAGCCAGATTTATGGCCTTAATGCCTTATACAATCGTTCGCACACGTAATTTATCAAAATAATATAATATCCCAATAAAATACAGCAAACAGCTGTGTTTTTTATAAAAAAATAATATAATTAAGAATATTAACATTAAAAGGAGATTTAATGAAATTTAAAAAAATATTCTTAAGTTTAGGAGCAGTTTCAGCAACGGTTGCATCAGTAACTGTTGCTGTTGCTTGTCATCCAGAAACTCACGAAAATGCTAAAATTGATTTTAAAAGCATCAGAGTAAATTCAAACATTTGAAATAGCATTTCGGCTGAAAAAGATGCAATGACATTAGGACAATACCGTTCGGCACAAAAACAATTTGATGCTATGGTGCAAGGACAAAAAACATTATTTGATACTGATAAAGTAAAGGTAACAGATAAATCAGTAACTGTTACTAATCCAGAAACAGGTAAAGCAATTCCGGTTGTATTTATGGATATCGATGAAACCATTTTAAATAATTTTGGATATCAAAATTATTTAACTGCTAATGGACTTTCATTTAGTCCTAAAACATGACATCAATTTGTTACTGATGAAGTATCAACAGCAATTGCTGGCGCAATTGATTTTATTAAATATGTATGAAATCACGGTGGAGTTGTAATGTATAATTCTAATCGTGACCAAGCAACTGAATTAGATGCAACTATTTCAAATCTTGAAAAAGCAGGATTAGATGCTAAATACCTACCTAAATGAGCATTCTGAATGCAAGGGGTAGACTTATCTAATGCTAAACCTTGAACAGCAATTGACAAAACTAAAGTTAAAGATTCAAAAGGTAATGTTGTAAAAGAAAAAGTAACTGTTACTGAAAAACAAGCAGACGGAAGTGAAAAAACAGTTGAAAAAGAAGTTGATAAAGAAAAAGTTGTTAACTCTAATAAAGAAGCAAGAATGAACCTTGTAAATAGTAAAGGATGAGATTTATCAGGTGAAAACTCTGATAATGGTAGTTTCGGAAATAATGTTGCTTTAAAAACTGTAATGCGTATTGGGGATAACTTTGATGATTTTAACGATATTGCTAGTCATGGACTTTTAAACATCAATCAAAATAAAGAAAATGATAAAAAACAAGATCGTAAAGGTGTTTTAGAACAAACAGGTAAATTATTTGGTAACTTTGATGCAAATGTTAAAGGTGTTATGTTTACCAAAGACGACAATGGAAATCCGGTTGCATCAAATGAAGCATGATCAGAGTCATATGTTTTAATCGGTGGTAATTCATCATATGGAGGTTTTGAAAGTGGTATAATGAAAGATTACTATAAAAATGTTGCAACAAAACCAAATGATGCTCAAAAAGCTATTTATGAAGCTTTAAAACCATTTACTTGAGATCCTAATAAGAAAGCAAATGAAACAACTCAAAATAAAGCAAAATAAGTCAATTTTAAAATCATCAATTGGGTGATTTTTAAAATATTAATTTTTTATACTATATATAAGCAAAAAAAAGAAAATAAAAAAATTTACATAATTTTACTATTTTAATATAATTACTTAGCAATACATCAAGACAGTAACGGCAAAATTGCTTAATTATGTTACCGAGTGTATCCTTAAGATTGCTCTTGTATTGCTTAATTATGCGAAAGGGGGCATTATGTCAGAATCAAAATTTAAGTTAGCTAAAAGAGAAGTTGTTCTAGAAATCTCACAAAAGATTCAAGAATCACAAGCACTTGCTTTTGCTGAATACCGTGGTTTGTCAGTTTCTGAATTAGAAAATTTAAGAAATGAAGCTACTAAATTAGGTGTTGAAGTTAAAGTATATAAAAATCGCTTATTTAAACTTGCAGCAAAAGCAGCAGGTTTAGGTGATTTAGACCAATTTCTTGTAGGTCCAAACATCTTTGTTTTTTCAAAAAACGATGAAATGTCAGCAGCAAAATTACTTACAGCATTTGCTAAAAAACATAAATTAATGGTAATTAAAGCCGGAACCTTCGATGGTAAAGTTGTTGATGCTAAAGGTGTTAAAGATGTTGCGACATTACCTACATACGATGAAGCACTTGCTATTCTTGCAAGATCATTGATGTCACCATTACAACAACTAGGTATGGCACTTAAAATGTATGCAGAAAATTTACCTGCTACAGAATAATATAATAAATAAAATATCAAATAAACGAAAGGAATATATTATGGCAAAATTAACTAAAGAAACATTTGTAGAATCATTAAAAGAAATGTCTATTAAAGAAGTAATGGAACTTGTAGAAGCAATGAAAGAAGCATTCGGAATTGATCCAATGGCCGCTATGGCAGTAGCTGCTGCCCCAGCAGAAGCTGCAGTTGAAGAAAAAACAAGTTTCAAAGTTGTATTAAAATCAGATGGTGGAAAGAAAGTTCAAGTTATTAAAGCTGTTCAATCAGTTTTAGGTGTTGGACTTATGGATGCTAAAAAAGTTGTTGATGCACTTCCTGCTGTAGTTAAAGAAAATGTTAACTCAGATGAAGCTGAATCAATTAAAGCAACATTAGTTGCTGCTGGTGCAGAAGTTTCAGTAGAATAATGAAATAACATTAATACCGTTTTAAAGTAGGAATAAAAGATTAACAACTAATTATGTTAATCTTTTTTTCTGCTTTATAATTTCTTATCACTATATTTTTATTATAACAATATCAAATCAAAAACAAGAAAATAATAATTTTTCATATAAATTTTTAATTTTTTCAGACATTTAATAAGTTAATTATTTATTCATTATTTATAGTTTATAATATATAAATATGAATTCATTAGAAAAAATTATAAATAAAATTCATCTAGGAAATAACCTTGACTTGTTTAAACAAATACCAGATAAAAGTATTGACTTAATCTTTGCTGATCCTCCTTATAATATGAATTTGCAAAAACAATTATATCGATATGATGGAAGTGTTTTTGATGGAGTTAATGATGCTTGAGATAAATATGAGTCATTAGAACATTATGATACTGAAACTAAAAAATGACTAATAGAAAGTTTAAGAGTTTTAAAAGATAGTGGTTCTCTATGAGTTATTGGTTCATATCAAAATATTCATCGTTTAGGATACTTATTACAAGATTTAGGGGCATGAATAATTAAAGAAATTGTTTGAGAAAAAAGTAATCCTGTACCAAACTTTGCTGGAACAAGATTTGTTAATGCACAAGAAACTTTATTATGAGTTACTAAAACTAAAAATGCTAAGTATACCTTTAATTATAAAACAATGAAACATCTAAATGGTAATTTACAGATGAAATCCATATGACGTTTTCCAATATGTAATGGTAATGAACGCTTAAAAGATGTAAATGGTAAAAAAATTCATTCGACTCAAAAACCACTTGTGTTATTAGAACGAATTATTTTAGCCACTTCTAATGTGGGTGATGTTATTTTAGATCCTTTTTCGGGAACCGGGACCACAGCACATGCTGCCAAAAAACTTGGTAGAAATTATATTGCTTTTGAGCAAGATCCAAAATATTATCAAGCAAGTGTCGATAGACTTGCATCTGTAACAGAAGATAATGATCACAATGATTTAAAATTTGCAATATATGATCATAAACCTAACAAAGTTACTTTTAAAGAGTTAATTTCAAATGGTTATCTTGATATAAAAATTCCGATAAGAATTTATAATTTCCAACAGGATTTATATTTTAATAACCAAGGACAAATTTTATATAATAATGTTTGATATACCCCAAATGCGCTTTGTAAAAAGTTGTTTAATAAACCAACAAATGCATGAGAGAATATAAGTTATCAAGGAGAAAAATTATCTTCGCTTCGCGAAAAATATAGACAAGAAAATTAATCTTGTCTATATTTTAAAATTTTTAAAATTCTTTGATCGATTTTTTTAACTAAATCACCTGTATTGATAATGTGTTCAAAGATAAGAGTGTTTATATAGTTATTGCTCACTATTTCATGATTAAATTCAACAATTTGTTGCTTTAAAGTATTTCAATGTTTTGATAAGTTTAAATATTCAAATAATTGATCACCGTATAAAACCTTTGCATCTTTAAGATTTAAATGATCTTGGAGTTTATTTAGTTCATTTTTATAAAAATTATAATTTTTGTTCTGACTTGGATCTATAAAATAAAGCAAAACAACAATGTTTGAATAAGAACTTGAATAATTAGTTACTTTTGACATTAAATTTTGAATTTGTCCACGTTTTTTGGTGCTATCATGATTATCTCTGATTTTGATTTCACCGATATAAATAGTATTATTCATCTCAAAGACTAAATCAATATTTGATGTTTGATCATTTTTGTTTAAAGTTGCTCCATTTTCAAATAAGAAAAAATTGATAACATCTTCAAGAAAATACCCATATCTGATGTTTTTAGTATTACTTATACATCCATAAACATATTCATAAATATCATTTGGACAATGATAAATATCTTGTTTTATCTGATTGGTAGTTATTTTTGATGTAAAATAACTACCAATTGATTTAAAATGCTTATCAAATAAGGATTGGATTTGTTGTTTGTTCATAAGATAATGAGCAGATATAGAATGTACAATTTGTTGATATATTTAAAACCCATCTCGGTTCTAATCTATCATCTCTGTTAAATAATTCGTTAATTATAAATCCATTTTGATTCATTAAGGTTTTAATATCATCGGGAGTATAAAAACGATTTTTAATTTTAGTGTCATAATGAATGTTAGTTAATATTTTCTCTTTTGAAAATAAGGGTAATTTATATATATGTTTTCTCATTCAAAATTGCGTATATTCTTTTGTAGAAAACATATTATGTAGAGTGAAGATGAATTTTGAATTATGATGCATCATTGATTTGATATTTTTAATGGTATTCAACACTTTTCTTCTGTATATAATGTTAGAAAAACCGTTGAAAGAAAAGAGAATTAAGTCAAACTTTTGTGCTCCTGCATTTCCCACTTAAGTGGGATTTTTTATTTGATTATTTAACTCTCTTATAT
>NZ_JBTHHL010000009.1:0-45383 GCF_054353895.1 Mycoplasma sp. 394
CCTCCTGTTCTCAAGCGTGAGTAAATTCAGAGAAACGAATATTAGGAAATTTTGAGTTTTGATTAGGAAACATTTTAGATAGCAAAGTTGACTTAATGTTCATTAAAAAGTCATATTTTTGCTGATGAAGCAAAAGGAGAGAATCTAAAGAAGAAAATATGCTTCCTATTAAAATATTTTCTCTTTCATTTGATGATTTTCAAATTTTTGCTTTATTAACCATCTCGCTACTTAAATTAGGTTGAGTTCCTGTTGATAATACTTTATTTCAGTGTCTTTTAAAATTTTTAAAAAATAAATTATAGAAATAAAAATCAAGCAATTTATTATTTTTTAAAATAAAACTAAAAATAGCTTGACTTGTTGCTAAATTTTCTTTATTAATCGCTATTTTTCCTATAGAAGCATAAATAGACATATTTAATGAATTTCTTGGAACCAATCAAGCGTTAGAGTTATTTAAACCTTCTTCAGAAATTCTTTTTTCTGTATTTTTTATAAGTTTTTCTGAATTTGTTATATCTTTAATAGTTAAAAAAGGTATATTTCCTGAATAATATTTTTTATTTGTTGTTAAAGGAGTCCCACCAGATTTACCTAAAACATAAATATCTTTAAAAAGTTGTTGTTCTCACTCATCTTCAAATCCATTAAACCTCAAACTAGGTACTTTTTTGTCCATTTCTATCCTTTCTTTTTATAATTATATTTAAAAATATCAATTTTTAAATAGACAAAAATTAGATATCATCTGATATCTATTTTTCGTAAACAAATCGATCTATAATTTTTGTTGCTTCTTTTAACACTTGATGGTCATCTAAATCATTTGTGTTAATTATTTTATAAGGAATATTATATTTTTGCACCAATTCTCAAACAAAGGACGATATAACTGATGTAATCTTTTAAAATAATATATATTTAAATCGAAGTTTTCAATTTCAACATCTCTACCTCTTTTTAGGATGCGATTTTTAATTACATCAAAATCAGCATCTAAAAAAATTGCTAAATCAGGGTTATCTTTTAAATCTATAATATAATCGAACAAAGCATTAAATGCATTTAGATACTTTGTTGGTTTTTGCTCAAGTGTAACGGTTGCAAAAATATGATGTTCAACATTAAAGCGATCTAAGAAGATGTGGTGTCGTTTATGATTATGATTTTTTAAACTCTCATCGTTTCTTTACCAGTAAGTTGATATAAATAAAGATATATTCATAGATGCAATGCTCAAAAAACTTTATGAGAAATGAAAATTCGTTTCAAAATCAAAGATGCAAGAAATTTATTTTACTTCTGAGTCATATTAACCAAATCTTTAACAAAAAACAGTTAAGAATTTATTTCATTTCTTAACTGTTTTAAAAGTTGTAAAAAAGATAATATACAGACATAAAAGTCCAAAATTAATCTTTTATTTTATATCTAAAAATGGTATAATATCAGAAGTTGCCGTCATAGCTCAGCAGGCAGAGCACGTCCATGGTAAGGACGGGGTCGCTGGTTCAAGTCCAGTTGTCGGCACCATTTTTTATACCTTTATTTTAAATATTCTTGAATATCATTTTTTAATACATCATATGGTTTAAAACCAGTAAATTCTTTTACAAGTTTTCCGTTTCTGTATAATTTTGAATAAGGTATAGATTCAGTTCCTGATTCCTTAGCAAAAGCTCTATGAGTATCAATATTAACTCTTAAAACTTCAAAATTGTCTTTATCTGCTAACTCTTGTAAAGAACCCTTATACATTCTACATGGCCCACATCAGTCGGCATAGAAAACTACTAATCTGTCTCCTGGTTTTTGAAGTTCTGATAAAACTTCTTCTTTGTTTGATTCTCTTAACATATTTTTTGTTTCCTTTCTAATTTATATATTTATTATATACTAATTTTATAAAAAGTTAATTTTTTCGTATTTTTTTAGCTAAAAATTAACTTTTTATAAAATTAAATTTATTTTTAAGAACTTTACACAATCTTTATCTATACATATCATATTATCCAAAATAAAAATTATGATATTTTTTCACAAAATATAAATAAAAACTTGCTTAAAAATATCAAATTCTAATTATTATAACAAAATGTGAAATAATTATTATGGATGCAAGCAAAAATTAATAATTTAGTTCACTCGTTTTCAACCATTGTTTGTTTAATGTATAGATATCCTTGAAGTTTATATTCATAATATTATCGCTCCTTTCTTAATATTTGCGATATCCTTATTGATTTTTTACCCTTTTTATAATCGCATATCTTTCGTCTTTCGACTTGCTTGGATCCAAAATATCATTTTTTTACCTCCTTTGTAAAGATTTTTATATTATTCAATTTTTTATTTCTCGTTTTCAATTATTCGTAAAATTTATTATTGTTATTTTGTTTTATAAAAAATCAGTCCATATTAATGGACTGGTTTTATTTATTTGCTTCATTTTAAGAAAGCACCAGATTTATCAGTAAAACTTTCTGTAATTATCATGATGATATCTATTATTCATCATACAAAACTTACACCAAGAGTTATAAGATAAATAAAACTCCTGTTCCTGCTTTACCTACATAGAAACGATGTACTCCTATGACACCAAGAAAAATACATAGGATTAATGCAACTAAATTGCTTTTTGGAGACTGTATTGTCATTTTTTCCATTCTTTTTTGTGTTTTTCTTAATTATAAACAAAAAAACTGGTTGGTCGAAATCCGCTATATTTAAGATACTAAATATGGAAAATATATGAAAAGTAAATAAAATTCGGTTCACATGAACCGAAATTAATTTATTAACCTAACTTTATAACTTCATCAAATTTTTCTAATTTATCTGTATTTAAATGATGCGAAACTAGTAAAATTGTTTTAGATGATTCTAATAAAGTATTTAAAATCTTATCTGCTAAATCTTTATTTAAATTAGATAATGTTTCATCTAATAGCATCACATCCTTTTCTTGATAAAAACTTCTTGCAAGAGTTAATCTTTGTTTTTGTCCTAATGATAAATTATTATATGAATCAAAATCTTTATCCTTAAACTTCTGTATTACTTCTTCATCCATATATGCTTGTTTAAGTGCTTTTAGAACCTTTTCTTCGTTATTTTCAAGTAACGAAACATTATTAAATGGATTAACATCAAAAACAAAGTTTTCTGCATTCAAATAACTTAAATTATCTTTAATCGATGCATCAGTATAAGTTTTTACATCAGCATTATTAACTAATATTTGTCCTTGATAATCATTGATATTATTAATAAGTAAATTTAATAAAGTAGATTTTCCACAACCAGATGGCCCAATAATAGCATATTTTTTGCCTTTTTTAAAGGTATAATTGAAGTTATCAAATAAGAGCTTATTTTCATACCCAAAAGTTAAATTCTTAACTTGTATGCTTTCAACAGGTTGCATTTTTACATTCCCTCGATCTTTATCAAAGTTAAGTTGTAGCATTTTATATAAAACCCGTGATGCCAATACATATTTTAATCCATCAACCATTTTTGAAAAGTTGTCTTTACTATCATCCATTCCTTTTTTAAAGGTATATATTAAACCAATCGAAATTGATAATGGATTTTTTATATATAAAAATCCTAACACAATTAAACCTACAATCACACCTATTTCAGTAATAGCATTTGATAAATTGTTATTTCAAACATTAATATTATCAAAATGATAAACTTTTTGATAATATTCTTTTACTTCATTTTCAATAAACTTATATAAGAGTTCTTGATTATTCGAAAAATATAATAATGAATATCTTTCTAAGTAGTAAGTTAATTTTGATGTTAATTCATTTAATACAAGTTGATTTTGCTCAACATATCAACTAATTTTTTTATAAAAGATAAAGTTAGGTAATGCTGATAAAAGTAAAATTCCTATTACAAAAGCAAATGCGATGATGTTGGATAATCCAAAGAAAATCAATATTACAGCTAAATTTATCGCAGTAGATAAAAAGTTTACAAGTGGAAGCAGTGAATTATATGCGATTGCATTTGCATTATTAAAAACTTGTTCAAAGGCTTGTTGCGATGAATAATTTAATTTTGTTTTTGAGTCTGCTTGAAATAATTGGTTGTAAAAGATTCTAGAAACTGATTTTGCTGTATATATACCAAATTTATTTGAAAGCATATAATAAAAATAAGTGCTTATCGATGACATAATATATGCAGCCACAATTACAATTAATAAAATACCAAAACTTAAAAATGCATCATTTTTAACAAATGTGTATTGCCCGATAACAGCATTAACTGCATAACCTTCTAAGATAGATAAAACAAATTGAAAACTATTAACTATGATAGCAACCAAAACAAAAAACAAAAATGGTGTTTTTATTTTTGATATAACATTTTTCATTATGCTACCTCTAAATTAATTACTGCATCATATAAACTAGCATCATCAAGATGATGTGTACAGTTAATTAATAATAAATCTGGATTTTGCATTAATTTATGAAATAAATCCTCTGTATTTTCTTTATCAAGATTCGATGCTGCTTCATCTAAAATTAAAAGATTTTTGTTTCGGTAAAAATGACGAGCAAAATTTAATCTTTGTTTTTGTCCTGTAGATAAGGCTGTGTCACTTTCTATAACATAATCCAGGTTAAATTCGGTTAAATTAGCTTGTTTTAGAGCTAATTTAACTTGATCTTGCATATTTTCTTTTCATAAAGTGACATTATTATATATGCTATCATAAAATACATTCTCGTTGCTATTTAAATATGTAAATGAATTATTTCATACACTTACATCTATATCTTTGATTTCTTGATCGTTTACTTTAATGCTTCCATTGTATCCATGAAGTTGCTTTAAAATTAAATTCAATAATGTAGACTTACCAGATCCAGATTTACCTACTATTGCATACTTTTTACCTTTATAAAAGGTAAAATTAAAGTCTTTAAAAATTACATTTTCTTCATATGCAAAATTCAAATTAGTTATTCGAATTTTTTCTACATTTATTTCTGCATTATCTTTGTTTGAAGCAACAAATTCACTACTAAAATCCTTTAAATAACTTTTATAAGCAATGTAATTTTGATTTACATAAATTGTATAACGCAGTTGAATTGAAAGGGTGTAAAAGTAGCCAGGAACAGCAAATATTGCACCAAGTGGTTCATGTTGATAGAAAATGAAGTAACCGATAATAAACATCATCAATATATATGAGATATATTGAAAACCACTGTTGATTACTTCTAATTTGATAACGGTACTTTGTGTTTTATCCAAATCTTTTAATCATTTTTTTAATGCCACATCGATAAAATCAAATAATTTTTCAGGTTTATTTAAATATCATAAGAACTTAAATCCATTAAAGATGTTTTGTAATGTTGCAACATGAGATTCCATTGAAAACATAAATTTCTTATGCATTCTCCCAGCAATTGTTGATAAAAAGAAGGGAAAAATAAATGAAATTAACAATATTGCAAGTCCGATTAAAGCAAATTTTCAACTTATCACAAACATAACAATTAAGGTTGCAACTTGCACAAAGACACCTATTACTGTATCAAAGAGACTTGTAAATAAAAATTCTTGTAGTTCTGGCACACGTTTGTTAATTCAAACTAGGTATCTACCTTCTTTGTTTTCAGTGACTTCATGCGATGACAAAGTAGAAATTTTCGATACTGCTCCTTTAGTTAACAATGTGCTAACATATTGTTTTAATTTATTCTTCAGAAGTAGTTGCATCAATGTGGCAACTAAGAATATAACAGTTAAAGATATAACAACTATTAAATTTGTTTGAAATAATGCTTTATCACCACTTTTGATGCTATCAATCAATGAAGCAACAAAATAAACAACTATCGATGATGCAGCAACTGAGATAATACTAAAAATAAATATATAAAGCAACAATGGTTTATTATTAAATAGTTTTTTCAACTTTCTCCTTTCTATATTTAAAGACTTTATAAAGCAGATGTAATCCTTGATACCCATTTCAAAAACTTGCATCTATTTCTCTTTTGTCATAATCAATGATCTTTTGATCCCTTAAACAAATGTTTATAAATGCTATATGCTTATTGATTTTATCATTATTAATGTTATATAATTCAACATAAAGATAATGCACTAATAAAATACCTGCATAACCGTTTGCTAAACCTATTTTTCTTGTAAAAGATTTAAATAACTTATTAGAAATTAATATAATTTCTTCATCAAAGTCATGGATATTAAACTTATATTTAGCAAAAAGCAAAATATATAAAATACCTGCCCTTCCGTTTATTAAATATGGTGAATGATAATTTCCTGTATTATAAAACAGATTATAATCTAACTTTTCTTTTATAGATTTATATCATTTTTCAAGGACTAATTTTGCTTCATAACTTGTTTTTATATCAATAAGAACTTGTAAAATACTTTGGAAAGCAAAATTGCTATAAATTAATCTTAAATTTAGGTAATTAAATATATCAGTTATACTTGAAATCGCTGGTAATAAATCATTTTTATTGCCAAAGATTTCATTTATTATTTCAAGGTTATACAACGAATCAAAATGTTTAATAGTTAGTTTTCTATTAAATACTTTAAATAAAAAAATTGCAATGTTTAAGAGTTCATACGAGTTGTTCAAATAAAAAATGAGTGATAAATAATCTGATGGATCTAAGGAAGAATCTTTTTTATAATCAAATAGAAAATCTAATAACATATAGAAAATCTTCATTTTATCTGTAGAGTGTGTTAAATTATTAGTATTACAATAAGGATTTTTAACATTCATTGGTGATGAACTTTTATGATATTGTGAGTGTTCTAAATCAACAAAATAGAGCATCTTTTTATCTTCATTATAAAGAAAATTATCCATTTTCACATCGTTTAAAACAACTGGACTGTTTTTTAATGTATTAAAGAAATATCTAAATGAATCAATTAAATCAATAACTTTATTTTGTTTTGCTTCACTAACATCATAAAGTAAATTATAATCATATTTATATAGATCTAGTTGTTTTCCTTCGCAATATTTATATACATAAAAAATACTTTGCGAATTTCAGAATTTCTCAATATATACTGGAAAATTTGGTATTTCAGATATAGATGCAATTATTGACTCATGCTCTCTCGCTTTCAGATTTTCACCGTTTAAAAAGTATTTTTTACTTTCTTTTATCACATATTTTTGGTTATCCTTTGTTGCTAATCATATATTAGAAAAGGAATCAAATGTTATTAAACCCATTAAGTTATAACCATTAATTATTTTAGAAATTGGTTTACTGTAAAATAAATCTTTGATATCAGCAGGTTTATACATTTTTACAATTTTTTTATATTCATTTTCATCTTTTTTACTAATACTGCCATATCGATAATGAATAATACTCTTTTTATATTGCTTATCTGAATATGTTAAAGGTGCTTTAAATTCCTTTAAAATTGGATATAAATTAATAATTATTTCTTTTGCTTCTTTTGCACTTGTAGGATAAATAGTAATAAATTTACCAGTCAAATTGTTTAATTGTTTTTCAAATAAACTCTGATATAAAACCTTGTAATTTTGGATATATTTAAAACTTATGTTATGAATCTTACAAAATGTAACTACTCGTTGCAGAATATCATTATAAGATTTTATATCAGTTGAAATATGTATTTTTCAACCTTTATCAGGCAGTTTTGCTTTACGATATTTATAATATGCAAAAGTTTCATCATTACAAATATCACATCTGTTATCAAATTTATCATAAAATCTTTTTATTTTAATCAAACTTCTAATTTTGACTCCTTATTTTATAAATCAATATGATAAATTTATCATCTCGGAAATATTGGACAGATGATTGTGATAATTCTTTTTGATTCTAATGTAGCAACTTCAGATGAAGATTCAGCAAGTAAAATCTTTTCCATAGTATGTGGTTGTACTAAATCAAAGTTAAAAAGTTCCATTTTTTAATCCCCTTTCATTTTATAAGTTATATAAAATTACAATATTAAGGTTTTAAATATTGTAATGAAATTTAATACAAAAGTATTGCAATAAAACTTATAGTTTTAATTCAAATTTTCATATAACTTAGTTGTATTATACCACATACGATCTTTATAGTTAAATATATTTTGAAATTTATTTAGCAATGTTTGCTAGTAGTTTTAAACCTCAGTATAATAATGTAAAAAATAAAATGATTGAAAGCACAATAAGCACAACAAGCAAAATAAATGAAACAATTGCTATTATCGGAATAATCATTATAGAAAACATTGATAAACTTTGTATCGGTTTTCAAGGTCCATAGAACTTATGATTTTCAAACATTGATGCAGCCATTAAAATATGAGATGCAAACATAAAGAACGCTGATGCAATCATTAAAGTATACAATAATTCGATTAAAAATTGGACAAAGCCTGTAATAAACGGAAATCATACAGAAAAGTTTTTTATTACATCAATTACAAACCAATAAAAATCATATAACGATCAAATACTGACAATTAAGAAAATACCATCAGTATGCAGGAAAATAAAATTCATATCCAACCATTTTCTTTGATATTATTTCCTAAATATATAATATAAATAACTATAAATGCCGTTTCAGCTGCAATATAGATAGCAATTAAAGTCAGTAAACTCACCTTATATGAAAATAACCATATTGTAGGATTCGGGATGATTCTTAACGCATTAAGTATGCTAATAACTAAGAAAATAATATTTATTATTGGTAAATAAACAAAAATTTCTATTGATTCAATTTTTTCTGTTGAGCCTTTTCAACTTTGTATATCAAAAAGATTTTACAGAAACCCTCATAAATATTTAAAAGGTTCTGTAATTACCAATAATAAAATTTCCATAAAACAATTTTATTAAATTTACACAAACCATATAAATTTGATTCAAAAAAGTAGCATTTGCTACTTATTTGAATTCATTAATTTTTGTAAATCATCTCAGGCTTTTTGTAATTCAGTAAGTTTTGCTGTTTTGCTCATTCCATATACTTTATATGCCTTTGCATAAATTTCAGTTCCTTTAGTTAAAGTATATTCACGATCAGCAAATTTTCTTAGCAATCTTCTGACTTTTTTACTAATATCACTGCGTTCTTTGATCAAAGCATCTGCTGTGTTAGTCTTAAACTTATAAGTTTTTGACATACTTCCATCTTCAGATGTTACAACAACTGTTAGGGTTTCATCTTGATAAGATGTAAAAATATTAGCATTATTTGTTGCAGAAAATGTTAATAAGTTAAGACTTTGATCAACTGCTAATGTATAATCAGTAATTTCTGGATGTTCATTAAATCCTGGATAATTATTGTTTGCATATTTTACATTTAATGTAAAGGTGCTTTCTTTTGTTACATTTGTATCAGGTGATAACGCTTGCAGTTCTTTAATAACTACTGCATCTGATCCATTCGGTAAAGTAAATTTTATTCTTACTGCATATGCATCAACTGGTTTAGCAAAGATTAACTCAGTATAATCATTTGGTTTAATAGTTGGGTTTTGGTTTTGTAAGGTGATGTGGGTTCAGGTACCAGTTTTTAAGTTTGTTGCAGTTAATGAATTATCATTCAGATTAGATAATTGAATTTTTGTAGAATCGGTTAATCCTGTGACTGCTGATGATAAATATTCCACACTAACAGTTGTAGGAATACCTACTTTCTTAGCATCATCAGCTGCTGCAAATCATACTTTAACTCGATCTATTTTAACAGACTTAGATGTAGAATCCCCAAAAGCAACTCCAACATAGTTATCATTAGCAGTATTTGTTGTATCTGTATGTGTTTCGCTTTGCTTTACTGTTTTAGATTCTTCTGTTTTTGCAACAGATGCTACTGCTGAACCGCTTGAATGTCCATCTTGTCCTTTTCCTTCTTGATTATCTGTAGCGCCAGTTCCTGTTTGTGATGCTGTATGTTCTGTATTGGACTTATCAGAACCAGATTCTGAACCCCCTGAACTAGCAACTTGTGTTTTTGGTGTACTTTCTGCTTCAGTATATTTATTGCTTCAAACAGGAGTTGTTGTATTTGTTGCAGCATTCCCATCGTTTAATGAATCTACAGAATATGTGACAGCACCACTATCTTGTGATGTACTTGCACTCATAGTAGAAGAAGCGAATGCAGCAGGGAATAAGTCGGAACTTCCTGATGTTTTTTGTGAAACAACAGTTGTTTTTGTGGTAGCAGTTCTCGGAACTTTACGTACATATAATTTTGCTGTTAAAGTTGTTCCTGTAACTGTTGCTGTTTTTTCAACAATCTGATCAGAATTTAATTCATCATCTGTTAAATTTTCAAATGTAACAGTTTTAGTATATGAATTACCTAAATCATCATAAACAGTAACTGATGTAGGTAAGGTAGGAGCATATCCAGATAATGTTGCAATATGTGTATCTGCAACTTTGACCAAATCATGTACGGAAACAGCAGCAGTTACATCACGAGTAAATCCACGATATGACGCAGTTCCTTTATATGTATAAAAACCTACTTTATCTGCTTTTTCTGGAACATTATCTCATGTTACATCAATTCATCTAGGATATTTATCACCTGGATAAATTGCTTCGATGTATTTAGGTAATGTTATATTATCACCTTTTAAAACATCAATAGTCTGTGTCTTAGCAACGGATAAATTATCCATATAAAAAGCATTTGAACCAGGTGTTTCATTAACATTAATATTTACTGGTGCAGATGTATAATCAACTCCTTGGTATTTTACTTTTAATACCACAGGTTGACTAATGGTAAAGTGTCTACCGATAAAGTGCCCATCCTGATAATCAAAGAAAATATTAGGTAAATTTGAATTAACTAATTCAAATTTAAATCCATCCTTATCTAATCACTCAGGTGTTATTTTACTTCCGTCTTCTAAAACTAATGAAACATCAACTGCTTGTGCTTGTCCAATGGTAATATCTGGAACTGAAAATGCTACTGTTTTTAATTTATTAATTAATTTATGAGTATATATATATGTTTTTGTAACTCCAGTTTCCGATCATACAAAAGCATAATATTTTTTAGTAAACTTATCGATTTGAATGCTAAAAGTTTGCATTCTAGCTCTTGATGGATTTGGTAGGTTAAAATCTACTTCTGTTGGGAATCCATCTGTAAAACTACTACTTCCTTGATAATCTAATTTATCAGCAGCAAATGATGTTGATGTATCAGATGTAACTCCATTCCCTTTTACAACTATCGATTCTAATGAATCGCTGGCATCCTTTGCTCGATGTCCGGTAGTTTTTGTGGCTCCATAAACAAATACTTCAAGTAATCCAAATACATATGATTTTGTCGGTACATCGGTTCTTGGATAATTAACATAATCAAAACGAACATATCTAGCATGTACTTTTTCAAAAGTAATTTTATAATTATTAGGATTGTTTTCATTAGTAACTCCGACAGTAGAAGAATTTACTAATATAAAATCGGAAGATTTTGATTGATTAAATACCCGATGGAAATTAACTCCGTCTTCTGATGTTGAAATATATAGACTTTTCGGCCCATTTGTTCCAGTATTATAATCAGCAAACATAAATAACTTAACACCACCTATATCTTGCGCAGTCTTTAAATCGATAGTAATTTGTCCTGTCTGAGCATTCGCTTGACGATCACCTACTCAGTTATTAGAATTATTATCTCTGTTATTTCAAGTTCCATCAACTATTTTTTCTATACCAGTTTGTGCTGGGACAGCCGTTGCAGTTGCATGATTAGGATCAGATGAGGTTGTATCTACAATATTTTGTGTTCCTGTAGTGTAATTACTATCAACAACCTTTAAATAAGCAGTAACTTCTTTATCAGCATAAGCATTTAAATGTCCTTTGATTTGAATATCACTTGATGTTCCGTTTGCAGTTGAAACATTAGTTGTAGAATTTCAAGTTACAGCTTCTGGTTTACTATCATATTTAGAAAACACATTTACTGTTGCAGGCAAACTAATTGAATCATTTTCATATACCGTTATATAAGGACTTTCGACTTGATATGCATTTTCAAAGGTATATACTTCATATTCTTTTACAAATGATTTACCATCAACTGTCGCAGTTATTTGGTAGACTGCGGCTCTGGTTTTATCAACCTTAGCACTATCTCATGTAACATCAACTTCCTTTTTGCTCCCATCGCTATAAAGAGCATTGACTTTAGAAGGTAAAACAAGTTCTTTGTTTATTTCACTATGTAAATTATTTGCATCTATATCTAAAATACTTGCAGGTTGTTTAGAAGTTTGTTCTTCATCTAAATCATCTGTATCACTAGGATTTTGTTCATTAGCATTACCAGGGGGTGTGGTTTGGTTTTCACTACCATTACCAGGTTTTGTTTCAACATTTCCTTGGCCACTACCTGAATTTTGTCCACCATTTTCTGGTGGTGTAGTTTGTGAACCTGTCCCTGAACCATCACCTGGTTTATCACCGCTTTCGTTAGAACCACCTGGATTTTGTGTTTGTGAACCACTTCCTTGTCCTGGGTTAGTTGCTTCACCTGGATTGGTTGTTTCACCATTGCCTGGTTTTGGTGTCTCAGAACCTGGTTTGCTTCCTTCGTCAGGCGGGGTTTGATCTCCTGGTTTGGGTTGTTCACCTGGTGTTTTTCCTTCTTCAGGTGTTTTAGGTTTAGTAGTTGAACTTTGACTTCCACAACTAGCTGCTATCGCTGTGGTAGAAGCAGATATAAATAAAAGTGATGTAAGTAATTTATTCTTTTTCCTCATAATTATTCCTTTTATATTATTTGAATATTTATAAAACTTTATTTTCTAGTAAATTTGTTTTATTACAAAAACAATGTTTTTGAAAATAAAACACTTTTTATTATATTTAAATTTTTGAATTGTTTTTTTTTTTTTTTTTGTTTTTATCTAATTTTAAAAGATAAAACTGCAAAATTTTCTTATATTTTCATTATCCTGGCTTTTCATCAGTAAATATAGATATAATATATCAACAAAAATATACAAAAACATCGCATTGTTTACAATGCGATGTAAATATTAATAATTAATCTTGTTTCATTAATGTTTCTAATTGATTTCAAGCTTTTTCTAAATCAGTAACTGATGCTGTTTTAGTCATGCCTCAAACCTTATACGCTTGTGCATATACTGCACTTCCTTTGGTAAGGGTGTAGTTTTTGCTAATAAAGTTGTTTAGTAAGTATCAAACTTTATCAACTACTTTTGATCTTCGTTCTGCTAGTGCATCAGCAGATGTAGTTTTAAATACAAATGTTTTAAAATTACTTGCATCTTCTGATGAAACAGTAACTATTAAAGTTTCATCTTGTAAGGTTGTAAAGATATTAGCATTATTTGTAGCAGAAATATGTAATTTATCCAAACTTTGATCTGGTCCTAAAGTATAAGTTGTAATATCTGCTTTTTCATTAAATCCTGGATAGTTATTTTGATCATATTTTACAGTTGTTTCAAAACTACTTTGTTTTGAAACATTTGTATTTGGAGCAAGAACTTGAAACTCTTTAATTTGCACTGAATTTTTATTGGTTGGGATGCTAAATTTAATTCTTACTGCATATGCATCAACTGGTTTAGCAAAGATTAACTCAGTATAATCATTTGGTTTAATAGTTGGGTTTTGGTTTTGTAAGGTGATGTGGGTTCAGGTACCAGTTTTTAAGTTTGTTGCAGTTAATGAATTATCATTCAGATTAGATAATTGAATTTTTGTAGAATCGGTTAATCCTGTGACTGCTGATGATAAATATTCCACACTAACAGTTGTAGGAATACCTACTTTCTTAGCATCATCAGCTGCTGCAAATCATACTTTAACTCGATCTATTTTAACAGACTTAGATGTAGAATCCCCAAAAGCAACTCCAACATAGTTATCATTAGCAGTATTTGTTGTATCTGTATGTGTTTCGCTTTGCTTTACTGTTTTAGATTCTTCTGTTTTTGCAACAGATGCTACTGCTGAACCGCTTGAATGTCCATCTTGTCCTTTTCCTTCTTGATTATCTGTAGCGCCAGTTCCTGTTTGTGATGCTGTATGTTCTGTATTGGACTTATCAGAACCAGATTCTGAACCCCCTGAACTAGCAACTTGTGTTTTTGGTGTACTTTCTGCTTCAGTATATTTATTGCTTCAAACAGGAGTTGTTGTATTTGTTGCAGCATTCCCATCGTTTAATGAATCTACAGAATATGTGACAGCACCACTATCTTGTGATGTACTTGCACTCATAGTAGAAGAAGCGAATGCAGCAGGGAATAATGCAGTAGTTTGTCCTTGAGTAGTTGCAGGTTTTTGAGAGACAACGGAAGCTGTAGTGCTTTCGCCTCTAGTTACCTTGGCAACATATAATTTTGCTTTTAAGTTTGTTCCAGCAACACTTGCTTCTTTCATCACAACATCAGTTGAATTAAGTTCATCATCGGATAATGTAGGGAATATAACAGCCCTTGTATATGCTCTACCTAAATCATCAAATACAGTAACAGTATTAGGTAAATCAGGTGCATATCCACTTAAAGTTGAAATATGAATATCTGAAACACTTTTAATATCATGCACAGCTACAACTGCTGATACAGTTCTAGTTAAGTTTCGATATGTTGCGGTTCCACTATAAGTAAAGAATCCAACATTATTTGCTGTTGTTGGAACATTATTTCATGTTACATCAACATATCTAGCATATTTATCTCCTGGATAAATTGCTTCGATGTATTTAGGTAAATTAATGCTATCACCTTTTAAAACATCTAAGGTTTGAGTTTTAGCAACTGCTAATTCATCCATTCTAAATGAGAAAGGAGAAGTAGGTGATTCTAAGACATTGATACTTACAGGTGCAGATGTATATGAAATTCCTTGATATGTTACTTTCATCACGACTTGTTGAGCATTAGTAAAGTGACGACCGATAAAATTACCACTTTGATAACTAAAGTATATATTTGGATTTTGATTATTTACTAAGTGAAATTCAATTCCATTTTTATCTAGGTCTTTTGGCTCTATCTTAGTGTTATCATTTGCGATTAAATTAAATATAACAGGTTGTGCTTGTCCAATGGTAATGTCTGGAACTGAGAAAGCAACAGTGGTAAGTTTTTTGGTATTGGTAAGTAATCTATGAGTATAAGTATATGTTTTAACTTGTCCTGTTTCTGATCAAACTAATGCATATCATTTTTTGGTATTTGCATCAATTTGGATGCTAAAGGTTTGCACCCTTGCACGACTTGGTTGTGGTAAGTTAAAATCTACTTCGGCTGGGAAATTATCACTAGGACTACTGGTTCCGTTATAATCAAGTTTGTCGGGAGAAAATAATGTCGATGTATCTGTTGTTATACCATGTCCTTTAACAACAATAGAATCAAGCGAGTTACTACTATCCTTTTCTCTGTGTCCTTGTGCTTTGGTAGCACCATATACAAACACTTCTCTTAAACCAAAAACATAATTATGAGTATCATCACGTGGATAGTTTTCATAATCAAAACGAATATATTGTGCATTAACTTTTTCAAAAGTTATTACATAGTTGTTGCTATTATTAGCATCTTGTATATTAGCAGATGTATTTAATGCGAAGTTATCACTTTTACTTTGATTAAATACCCGATGAAATGTTTGTCCATCTTCTGATGTGGAAATATATAAGTATTTTGGTCCGTTATTACCTGTATTAAAATCAGCAAACATAAATAACTTAACACCTGCAATATCTTGTTTGGTTTTTAAATCAATTGTTATTTGTCCTGTCTTAGCATCTGCTTGAAGATCTCCTGCATAGTTGGTAAATCTATTTTCACTACTATTTCAAGTTCCATCAACTATATTGGTAATAGCATCGCCAGAACCAGTTTTAGCAGGTTTAACAGTCGCTGTTGCATGATTGACATCAGATGCATTAGTATTTACAATGTTAGTAGATGTATTAGTTGTATAGTTATTATCTACAACTTTTAAGTATGCTGTTACGGGTCTATTAGTATAGTCTTTTAGATGTCCTTGGATTGTGATATCTTGCTGTGTACCTTTTGCTGTTGAAACTGATGAATGCTCATTTCATACAACAGGTTCATTAAATGTAACAAATTTAGAGATGACTTTAACTGTTTCAGGTAAGGTTACTTTATCATTCTCATATACTGTAATATAAGGATTTTCTATCTGAAAAGCACTTTCATTATATACTTCATATTCTTTTACAAATTGCTTACCTGCAACTGTTCCAGTAATTTGATAAACAGCAGGAGTTTCCTTTTTAATTTTTGATGTTTCTCATGAAACAGGAACTTCTTTAGTTGTTCCATCACTATAGTATGCTTGCACTGTATATGGTAATGAAAGTTCTTTGTTCACTTGACTGTATAAATTGTTTGCATCGATTGCTACAACACTAGCAGCTTCTTTTTTAGGAACAACTGGTTCCTGTGTTTGATTTGTTCCTGAACCATCTGGGTTTCCTGAGCCAGGCTTTGTTCCGTCTTCTGGTGTTGTAGTACCTGTCCCTGAACCATCACTAGGTTTATTCCCGCTTTCACCAGAACCACCTGGATTTTGTGTTTGTGAACCATCTCCTTGTCATGGTTTAGTTTCTTCTCCAGGATTGGTTGTTTCACCACCTGGTTTTGGTGTTCCATCGCTAGGTTTGCTTCCTTCATCAGGTGGGGTTTGATTACCTGGTTTAGTTTGCTCACTTGGTGGTGTTTCTTTTCCTGGTGTTTCCGGTTTAGCAGCAGGTGTTTGACTTCCACAACTAGCTGCTATCGCTGTTGTAGAAGCAGATATAAATAAAAGAGATTTAAGTAATTTATTTCTTTTTCTCATTTTTTCCTTTCTTATTATAAAGTTAGATGATTTATCAAATCATCTAAATATACTATTTACTAGAAAATATGTTTTATATTTAAAATAATCAAATAAAACACTTTTAATTTTATTTAAATTTTTGAATTGTTTTTTTTTTTTTTTGTTTTTAGGTAATTTTAAAAGATAAAACTGGAAATTTTTATTTTCTTTTCATTATTAGGTTGTTTAAATATACATAAAATTTATATTTATTTATATTATACTCAACAACAATAGAGATAATTTCAATATAAAGAAACGAAAATATTTAAATGTTAGTGGTTTAGTAAACTATTTTATTTGTGATTAAGGCTACATTTTTTCGGCCGCACCAACTCACTAAAAGAAACGATCAAATTCTTTTTCCTAATACCTTATATTTGGTATTTAAGAGAAAGATTATATTTTTCTTGGTTTTTTACAAAACTATGATATTATTATTAAGAACCTTGTTTAAGACAAGAATGAAAGACTTATAGGTCTTACTGCTTGAGATAACCCTCCTTTCACATAATAATTCAGAGACATAAGTCTCTTTTTTTACCTTTTTAAACCGTTATATCAAAATCATATATAATTAGAAAGATACTTATGGATGCAATATACTTAAACACTTTATTAAATGCTTTTCCTTTGTTTTCAAAAGAAGATGGTGTTGTAACAATCAGAATCAAGAATGCTATTATTAAAATAGATTTAAATAATCAAAAATGAAGTATAGAAAACTTTAAAAACTTTGGACACCAAAGGATTTTTGATTTAAGCAAAAATGAAAATTGATCCGTTTTGATGTTAGTTGCTTCTCTGTTAGAAAAAGGATATAAGAAATCACAAATATATTTAGAAAAAAGTTGAAAACTCGGTCATAACACATCAGGTTTTGCAGATGTAGTTGTATTAAAAGATGCAAAACCTTATTATATTTTTGAAGTTAAAGATATAAACTCAATCCATAAATATATCAATCATAAATCTGCTAAGCATACTATGCAAATATTTAGTTATCTTTTTCAAGATAAAAACATCAAGGTTGGCAGTTACTACACCTATAACTTTATAAATCAAAGTCACCAATTTTTTAATATTTTTATAAACGATATTTTAACAAAAGCAGAATCAACTGAATCAATGTATGAAATATGAAACAAACAATGAGATATAAGTAATTTTGTTTTCAATAACAATCTCTTTGAAGCAGAATTTCAAGTAATTAAATATCATCAATTAAAAAAAATAGATTCTGATGCGATGAAACTTATTTTTAACCAGTTTTTAAGCATTCTTAGACAAAATAGTGTTTCTGATAAATCTAATGCATTTGATAAGATGATTAATATTTTTATTACAAAAGTATATGATGAAATTTTAGAAGATAGTAATTTTGAAATAGATGGACAAAAAATTAATGGGATGCAATTTCAATTCATCAATAATATTGATAATGATTTAAGTTTTCTTAAAAGATTAAATGATTTATACAAAAATGGTATGAATTATTGTATGAAAAAACAAATTATTGACTACTCTGATTCGGAAATTGAATCAATCATTGAAAATAATGATAATAAACAAAAACTCCGTCAAGTTATAGATGATTTGCGATTAAAGAAAAATAATGCTTTTTCCTTCATTGAAGTTTTTGATGATAAAACATTTATCGAAAACAACGGTGTTTTAAAAGAAATGGTTTTATTACTGCAATCATATAAATTTAAATACAACAACAAACACCAATTTTTAGGGGACTTTTTCGAAGAACTTCTTAACACATCTTGAAAACAAGAATCTGGACAATTCTTTACTCCAATGCCGATAGTAGAATTTATGGTTAACTCCCTACCTATTGAAACAATTATTAAATCTAAGTTAGAACAAAGAAATATAGATTTTATTCCTAAAATGATTGATTACGCTAGTGGAAGTGGACACTTTTTGGTTTCGTATATGGATTATATCGAAAATGTTATCCAAAAACTTCAACCAAATTATACATCTGCTATAAATAAACTGATTCAAAGTTATCAAGTTAACCCGTTTAGTTGAGCAAATGAGCATGTTATTGGGATAGAAAAAGATTATCGATTGGCAAAGACATCTAAAATATCTACATTTTTAAATGGGGATGGTGAAGCACAAATTATTAATGCGGATGGAATTAATAAATTTAATTCTATTGAATTTATTAATAGTCCTTTATACACCGAGAAAACTTTCAATCCTATTTTTGATTTTGTTATCGCAAATCCTCCTTTTTCTGTTGCCGGTTTTTTAAAAAATGTTTTAAAAAACAATGTATCTAGTGAAGATTTTAGTTTACTGAAAACCTTGGATGCTAAAAGTAGTGAAATAGAAGTATTATTCATTGAAAGAACTTATCAGTTGCTTAAAGATGATGCTTATGCAGCTATAATTCTACCTAGATCTTTTTTAACAGCCGCACAATATGCAACAGCACGCGAATTTGTTTTAACACACTTTAAGATTAGAGCAATTTTTGAATCAGCTGATATAACTTTTAGTGGTACTACAACATCTCCAATTATCTTGTTTATGCAAAAACAAGAAAAGGTAGAGTTAAATTATAATATATTAGTTATTAACTCGCCTAAAACTTTGTTTGGTAGCAATAATGCCGAAAAAGAATTTTTAGGTTATGAATTTAGCACTAATCGAAATAAACTAGGAATAACCCTACTAAATGATAATTTAAAGCAAAATTATGCTCCAATTGTTAAAGAATTTCTTACCAGAAATACTACAAGTAAGTTAAATAAGTTTACTTTTATTAAAAATATTAATCAGATGTTGTTGTTAGATAAAGATCAAAAACGTATTATTTATCCAAGATTTAACAAACCGAAAACTGGTTATATCAGTATCAACGATATCGCTGATGCAATTAATCCTGTTTATGATAAAAATGTAAATTATAAATACTTAGAAATATCAGATATCCAAAATGGTAAAATTAAACATGAAAATAATAAAAATAAAAAATCATCAAAAGTTGCTTTAAAAGGTGATATTGTCTTTTCAAGTCTACCGAATGCTAAAAAAATAGCTATCGCAGATGATAATTATTTTGTGTCCGCTGCTATATATGTAATAAGAATTACAGATAAGAAAATCAGAGATAATTTTTATAACTATATTTATAATAATACTAACAATATTATCTATGATATGAATGTTTTATTAGATGGTTTCAAAATTACATATGCAAAAATCAGTGAGTATAATTTCAAAAATAATGTATTTATGCAAAAGGATTTGATTTTTAAGAAGTAGGATCGGTTTGTCAACACTATAATTAGTATATAGAATAAAATATAGCACCATTGGTGCTATATTTTATGCTTTATTATTTTTCTTTTTCTTTAAATATCAACCAAATGAAAGTAGAGTTATAAGTGCGATTACAGAAGAAACTACTGCTGCTATTATTGCGGCTGTTGTTTTTGATTTGCTATTCCTAGAATTTGTAGGTGTTTTAGTTTCTGTATTAGTTGTTGTGCTTTCATTTGTTTTTGGTTTATCTTGTTTTGATTGATCGTTTGCTTTTGTTTGAGGGTTTTGCTCTGTGTTTGCTTGTTGGTTATTTGGATTTTTTGTTTCTTCTTGTGGTTGTGGAGTTTGTTTTTGCTCAGAAGTTATTTGTGAATCTGTTGGTTTTGATTGAGTCGGTTTATTTTTTTGATCAAGTTTTACTTCTACTTCGTTTTTTAAAGCAGTAAGTGCTTTGGTATTATTATTTTCTGGTTTATCTAATTTTGCTTGATATGTTGGTTTGTCTGCTTCTGAAAGCTTATTAATTAATGTTTGAACTTCTGCTTTTAAATCAGCTAAATCTTTCGCTGTCTTTTCATTAGCAAGTTGATCATTAACTGCTTTTTGCGCGATATTCAACTCTTGCAGATTAGTAGAATCATTAACTTGTTTGGTTAGCTTAGTTTTTGCATCAGTATTTGTTATTGTTGCTGCTAATGAAGCAATTTTAGGTTTTTTAGCATCAAAATCTCTTTTATCAATTTCAGCATCTTGTTTATTTTGTTCATCTAATGCTTTTTGAACTTTAACTTTTACATCATTTACTTTTGAGACTACTGTTGCAATACGTAATTCTTCTTGCAATTGAGATTTATTATTTTGGTCTTTAATTTGATCTATTAATTTCTGTGTATCTACAATTGCATTAATAAATATTGATAGTTCTTTATAAGTTCTTACAGAATTTGGAACATGATCCGAACCTTTTCCTTGAAGAAATTCAATTAAATGTGCTTTTCTCTGATCTACATCAGAAAGTTTTCTTAAATCCATTACAACTGCAAATCTAAATTTTTCTAGCAATTGATTACCGATACCAATTGCTTTTTTAAGTTTTTCCTCTGAACCCTCAGCATCGCGAATAATTTGTCTAAATTTAGTAGTTCCAATTCCATTAACCCCATCTTCTTGACTAATAAACAATGTTTTTGTTCATAAATCATATGCATCAGCTATTAATTTACCAACAAAAGTTTTTGCTGCTTTAACAGTATCTACTGCCCTTGATAAATCAATAACATTATTTGTTAATGCCTTAGAAAATTCGGTTGAAACTGTATCAAATGATTCTTTTTTCTGTGGATTTGAATCAACTAACATTTTATCTAAATCAAATTTATTTTTATACTGAATAACTAATTCGGAATTTAACTCTGAATTTAATTGTGTTAATATACCTTGTTTAGTATTATCAGATTCGTTTGTTGGATTACCATATAGAAAATAATTAACCAATTGAGCACTAGTCATTGTTGCTTTATTTTTTTGATAATATTCTTTAAATGTGTCCCTGGTTTTTTGAACGGTTAATTTTTCAATTAAATCTGGAATCAGACTTTGATCTGCATCCACTGCTTTATTTTTCGCTTCAAATAATTTTGTTTTCAACTCTTGTAATTTTTTAAGTTTATCTGTATTTGATGTGGCTTTTTTGGCTTCTTCAAGTTCATTATCAAATTTAGTTGATTGATCACTTGTTAAAGCTCCAACGGTTGCTTTTAAGGTAGCGATATCTGCTGCATTAGCATCTTCTAAAACTTTAATTATTTTTTCAGTTGTGGTATCTTCAACAATGCTTGATTCAACTGTTTTAAGGTTTGCATAGATAGTATTAATATCAGCTATTTCTTTATCACCATCTTTGGTTACATTATTGAAATTAGTTTGTTTTTGCTTTTGTGCTTCATTAATTATATCTTGAATGCTCTTTACATAACCTAATTCAACCTCGTTAATTGCTTTTCTTTTTGCAACAGCATTATTTGCAGTTTGTGCCTTAGTTAATAATTGTAAAAATTTAGCACGATTATCGATTTGGTCAAATTTAAAATTCTTGAGTTCATCTTCATTTTTGTCTTTTTGTACTTTTTCTATTGTTTCACTATATTCTTTTGCTTTTGTCGCAATTTTCTCAAGTATATCAGTAACAGACTTACTAATATCTGCAGAAGTTGCATCGGTTTTATCTAAAATAGGTGAAATTATTTCATTAAATGCTTTTAAAAGTTCTTGCTTTTTAGCATCATCAGCGATTTTATTTATTTCATCTAATGCGGCCTTTTTAATATTTAAAGTAGATATATATAATTCAAAAAGTCATTTAATTTGATCTAATTTTAATAATGAATCATTTACAGAAGCATTCAATAAATCAATGAATGCACTTTTAACATTTGATGGAACTTCTGTATTTTTATTTAATAAATCAACTTCTTGCTTAACAAAGTCTTGTTTTTTTAGTGTTGCATTAACTTGTTCTTCAAGCAGATTAATATCATAAAGTGTTTTATTTTCATCGCTTATTATTTGACTTAAATTATCAGAATATGTTTTTTGCACCGTATTGCTTGAATCTATTTTAGCAATCAACGCTTTTAATTCAGCAACTTTATTACGGAACATTTTAACAGATTTGATAAATGATTCTTTTTGAAGTTCTGGATTTTCATTCATTATTGAATCATATTGAATCTGAGTAACCCTTTGATCTAAATAGTTTCCGTTAAATAAACGTTTATTTTCTATAGTAATGATTTTTTCACCTGCTTGGTCAAATTTAACTTTAAAATTATCTAATCTTTGTGAAATAGCAAGTGTATGTGTATTAACTCACAATAAATCAAGTGCTTTATCAAGATCATTTTTTACTTTATCTAACTCTGCTTGTGTTTTTGCATTTTTAATTTGATTATCAAACTTATCTAAATCTTCTGACTGTTTAGTTAATTGAATTAATGAATCCTTTTGAGCATCTAAAAGTAACTGACCTCTTTGATTTTCATCTGTATTCTCAGTTTTTAATTTACCTAATACTTTTGTTTTTAGACTTTCAAGTTTATCATTTACATTTGCATCAGGGTTATCTAATAGTGCAGTTTCTAATGAGATTTTAATAGCATTTAACTCTTTTTGTAATTGTGGCTGAGAATCTGCATTTGCTTCTTTTTTATCTTTTATAAGTGATATTAATCTTTGTAAATAATCTATAGTTTCAAAATTCTTTTGATAATCCGATCTAACCTTTAATGATTGAAGTTGTTTAACTAAACTATTCGGTTTATCTGAATCATCAATAGATGCAGCATATGCTTCATTTTGCTTAAAGCGATCATCATTTATTTTCGCTTCATCTGTTTGTTGTTTTTGAACTTTTCATAATAAATTTTGATATTCATCTAAATAAAAAGTTTTTTTAATTTCATCAATGAAGTTAGATTTTGCAACCTTGTTAAATAACGATTCAATCGCATCAGAAACTTTGATTAATGATCATGCTTTTTCAAAAAGAATTGACATCTTGTTAGCATCCATTTCGCTTGGGTTTGCTTTCTTATTAACCGTATTTAAACTACGTAAGTCGTCTAACAATTCATTGCTTTTATAGTCAAAATAAGATGTTTTTGAAAATCTCTTGGTATTTACAGTATTTTTAATAGCATTGATATCTTTTAAATATTGTTCTTTTCTTTCTACCGGCGCAACAGGAACAACATCAATTGGTTTTTCTTGTTTAGGTGGTTTGGGATTTATTTCAGTTTCCTTTGCTTTCTCTTCTGAAGTTAGTTCAGATGATCTAGGTGCATACACAGCAGCAATAACTGCAGCAGTAACTGCAGATGCAAAAACTGCTGAAGAAACTAAAAACATTGCTAATTTATTTTTCTTTTTCTTGTCTTTCATAAGGTCCTCCATATATATATATATATATGATTGTATTAATATTAATTTTTTAAATGTAGAATAATTGTATCAAATTTTGAGAATTTCCTGTGTTATTTTTTTAAATAAAAATGAAATTATTTTCTTACTTCTCGTACACAAAGTGATAAAATATTAAAAAAGGTGGCAGAGTGAATCTTGCTTGGATTTAATGCACACCTACTTACGGTTGGAACACCGTCTGAGTTATCGTATTAACAAAAGTAGGTGGTTGAAACTGTTTTTAATTACTTTAACGGATAACACAAGTTTGCCTGTGTGTTTGTTGACAACTGTGGTGGTTGCAATCAAACGTTACCAAACATAGGTTTTCGGTTGATCGCTATGTGAATAGCAGTATAAAAACTCCGTGTGTTAGTAGCACCCAGAATCCGAAAAGAGTATATTGACCAAAGTCAAGGTGCTTGGTGAAAACCCAGTATTTAAAATGAACCTTAGCTAAGTTCATGCTGTGCCAGAATAAAAGTGATTATCTGCAGCTCGGGAGTGTCGGACAACACTCTCCCTTTTTTTATATTTTGATTCATAAATGATAAAGTTTTTGTGGAAATATAACTTTATTTTCCCGTTACATAGTTATTTTTGAAAATACAATAAATTTCTTTTTTATTAAAAAAGAATAAAATTATATCAATATGACTTCATTAGATAATACTAATTCAAATGATAATAATTGCTGTGAGTTTCACATAAATAAAGCATTAGATGAGCATAAAGTTGCTAATATAGTAGACAAAAAATTAAACAATAATATCGATTTAGAAAACATCGAAAATAACACACATCATCTTAAATACAAGATGGGTGTATATCTTTTAAATTCTAAAGATCATGGATTAAATTTTAAAAGATTGTTCAAAAGATACTGAAATAAGATAATCTTTATATTTATTGCTTCTTTATTGTTTAATGCAGGAATTCAAATCTTCTTAAAACGAGCAGAAACTATCCCATCTGGTGTAACTGGAATACCTACATTAATTCAATATGCAGTACCTGCTGTGGAACCTTATTTTGCTTTGTTATATTTAGCATTCAATATCCCTTTATTTTTAATTTTTGGATGAAAGATTAAAAAAAGTTTTATCTTTTTAACCCTAACGTTTATGTTATTTCAGATATTAACTAACCTTTTCTTTACTACCCCTGTAATATCTGTCGGCTTACAGGAATTTATTACATTTACTGAAAGAAATGAACCTACAAGCAACTGAAGTAATATCGTTTATTCTTTTATTGGTGCATTATTTATTGCTTTAGGTATCTCGATTTCTTGAAGATCGGGTGGATCGACCGGTGGAACTGATATTATTGCTTATTATTTTTCGGTTAAATCAAAGAAAAATGTAGGCCATGTGTTATCAATTATCGGAGTTGCTACTGCTATTACATTTTTAATCATCTTTGCTTTTTTAAAACCTAACTATTTATATCCCAATCCATTAGATAACGAAGGGAGGGTTATTACAAATATTGCAAATATGCCTGTATACAAGGATAATGCATTTATAAATGGTAGTTGAGATATAAATAAACTCAAAGAAATTTTTAACAATAAAAATAGTGTTAATGGGAGTGGTCCACATCGAATTTATTTTGGTATCCGTGAATTAACAACATTTTTATATATTTTAATTGTTAATGTTTTTATTGATATTCTTTATCCAAAATATAAAAAAGTTGATGTCACTATTATCAGTTGTAATCCTGAAAAAGTATTAGCTTACTTTCGTCTAATAAACTACTGACATTCATATCGAATTGAATCTTATAAATCAGGATATACAGGTAAACAAGCAACAAAAATTTCAACAGTTATGCTTATTTTAGAAACACCTAACATAATTTCTGATTTAAAATTAATTGATCCAAACATTTGAATATCAATTTCAAGGGTAAAACAAGTTGTCGGAAACTTTAATACCGAATTTGTCGAACATTAAAATTAGTGCTATTTTAGTGCTAATTTTATTTTTATTAATAATAAAAGTGGAGGTATAAATGAGACTTAATCAACTACAAGAAATTAAAGGAAGACAACTTAACAAGATTAAACCAGGTTTTGCTTTTTTAAGTTTACTCACTGGTATTCCTTTGTTAGCTTCATCACTTGCTTCAATAGTTGGTTTGTTTAGAACAGCATTTTCAGCAAATGGTGAAATAAAAGATAAAACAACAACTTACAAATGAAGTCATAATGAGAAAAGTTCAACAACAAATTCTAAAACAAACTATATTATCTTTTAATTTGGATATAAACTCTTTTTGGTATAATAAATTAGTTACCATGAGTAACCGTTCTGAAAAGGTTTAAGTAGCATAGCTCACCTCAAAGACGAGCCACTTTTTGGAGGATTGCATGTTAGCAATTATTGAAACAGGTGGAAAACAAATTTTAGTTAAAGAAGGACAAACCATTTTTATCGAAAAAATCGATGGAGAAGAGGGTAGTGAAGTAAAATTTGATAAGGTTTTACTTGTAGATACCAAGATTGGTACTCCTTATTTAAAAGATGCTTTTGTAACCGGAACAATTGAAAAACAAGGTAAAGCAAAGAAAATTATAGTATATCGTCACAATGCAAAATCAACACACAAAAGAAAGCTTGGACACCGTCAACCATATACACGTGTTAAGATAGTGTCTATTCAAGGATAATAAGAAATGGCAAAGACAAAAGCAGGTGGATCTACACGTAATGGTCGTGATTCACACTCAAAACGTTTAGGTGCTAAATTAGGTGACGGACAATTCGCTACTGCTGGATCAATTATTTATAGACAACGTGGAACCAAAATCCATGCAGGTAATAATGTGGGGCGTGGTGGCGATGATACTTTATTTACTTTAATTGATGGTTATATAAAATACGAAAGCAGAAGAAACAGAAAATTTGTTTCAGTATACCCTGAAAGAAAATTAAATTAACAAAAGAAGGGCATTCGCTCTTCTTTTAAATATTCAGTACCTTTGATATTGATCAAATCAGATTAGCACCCGATGCAATAAGTTGGTTATTACCATCATCAATATCAGAACCTGGAAAGCAAAATATTTCTTTGCCTAAGTTTAAAAATGCTGATATTAAATTATTTGACTTAGATTCTTTTTTTAGTGACAAGGATAACAAACATTTTGCTAGTGTTGCTGCAATAAAATTACTTTGTTTAAAGTATTTAATCTGTGGATGTGTATCAGGTGGATATTGACTTATAACAAGTTCATTATCTAAATTCATTCCACGATAATCATAACTATCAAGACCTTCCTTGGCTAAATGTATGATTTTACCTCCTTTAGATCGAAATAAATTTACAAATTCACTTTCGGTCTTTTTGTAATCATTGGTTATCAATACAACTTCTTTTACTAGTACATCAAGGTTTTTGTTTATTATGCTCCAATTATAAGTGTCTCAAAGTTCATTAATAATATAAAATTTTTCTTTTGCAGCAACTAAATCATAATTACCACGATAATAAATAGCAAAAACACATTCATTTATTTCATATAACTCCTTAGGATAGTTGTTTTCGATAATTGTTTTATATTCGATACCTAAATTTCTTAGGTTGTTTTTAATATTTTCTATTTCTTTATTAGGAATCTGACTACCATTTTGAATGTGTTTATAAATTTGATATTGGTCGCCTTTAAATTTTGTACTAAAATATAAAATTACATCTTTCATCATTTCTCCGTTTTTATTATTTATTTTTTTACAAAATAAACTGTAAATGAACCAAAAAAGGAAATGAATTTATATGACTACACATTATTTTATATTATTTTTGTATAAAAAGGTATATAATAATCATTAAATAAATAACATTATTATTTATGTTTAATCACCATTTATATTATTTATATAATTAATAGAAATAAAATAATGTTTGAAATAAAAACTAAATCAAAATTAAGAACGGAAACATAATGGATAAAACTTGTAATTCACCCAAACCAAGTGTTTTTAGTTTTTTTAAACTAAGAAGAAAAAACAGAACATCTGCAGAGCGTCCCAAAGATATAAAATCTTGAATTATTCATGGTTTTTCAGAGTTTTTTGGAACATTATTATTAACATTACTGCTTGCGGGTTTATCTACTAATATAACTGTTGTAAAAGGACAAGGTTCTCCTTTAACAATAGAAAACTTTTTATTACATCCAATTGTAGTCGGTTTTTATGTGGGGTTTATAGCCGTTGGTTTAGTTTTATTTATTTTCAACAGATGAAGTAGTGACCTAAATCCTGCTGTGTCAATGTATCGATATCTGTGTGGTAGTCAAACAGGTTGATATGTATCATATAAAATATTTATGCAAATGCTTGCAGCAATAGTTGCTGGTGCTATTATTTTTGCTGTTGGTAAAGCAACCGCAGCACATCATATTGGTTATTTATCTAATCAACCTTGAAATACAATAACTGCTACCAAAAAAGCATATTACTTTTTCCGTGGAGACTGAACACCTAATTATGCAATGCTAAGTGGTTCGATATGAATATTTTTTATTGAACTAATTATGACTGCAATCTTGCTTTTTCCTATTTTTTCGCCTAATATAAATGATAAATACCGTGATATCTTAATAATGTTTATTTTTTCTCTTACTGTATGAATGGGGCTTTTAGGTGGGTCGGTAGCCATTAATCCATTTCGTGGTTTAGCACAACAATTACCTGTTCTTGCTTTTGAAAACAACATCGCTTCAGATGGATACTTACAAATTAAAAACACCTTGCAAGGCTATGATGTTATCAAAGATGCAACAAATTCTGTTTCTGCTGCAGTAGTATCTGTTTATCGAAATTCAGTAATTTCTGCAACAATTTCAATGATGTTAGGTGGTTTATTTGCTCCTGCATTCTATATGTTTATGCAAGGATTGACTGCTCGATGATTTAATCCTTGTGTGCTAAAAATTATTGGTTTTAAAAATAAAAAAGCAGAATGTATGGAAAAATGTGAAGAATCAAACCAAAATGGTAAAATTGAACATAAATAGTTCAATTTTTTAATCGGAGTAATATGGATTGAAAAACACACTTAATTTTAACCATCTTTTTTATTAGTTTTTTTACTTTACTTTTTATAACCCTTGTGATTTGATATTTGATATGAAAATACAAATACGATTACAAAAGCAATAAAAAAGGACATATATATGAACAAAAAATTTCGCAAGCAATCAAAAAAGCATTAGTTAAAAAGAGTTTTGAATATGTAAATGGTGGAATTTTTTATTATCAACAAAAAGCATTCGAAACAGATGGATATTTAATTTCTGATTCTTTTTTAGTCATATGCGAAATTAAGTTATATCAAGGAGAAATAGTAGGTTTATGAACTGATGATAAACTTAAAATATATAACAAAAATCACAAAAAACCAAATTTTGTAAATAACCCTATCTTACAAGCACAAAGAAATCTTAATCATACCTTCAAGATTATTGGTAAAAATGTTCCATATGCATATTTAATTATTGTTCCGTATATTTCGGATATACAGATAAATGATTTAGAATCTCATATTATATTTATAACGGATGATAAAATTAATGAAACAATTTCAATGCTTGATGATTTTGCTAAAAAACAAATACCAATTATAAATAAAGATGATGTTAAAACACAATTAAATGCGATGAAAGCAAAAACAAATAAAGAAAAAAAGGACTTTAAGAAACTTATTCAAAAGGAAGCATATGAATCAAAAAGTAATTAATTTATTATCAGAAAAACTAAGAATCACAACATTTCAAGTAAACAAAGTTTTATCGATGCTGCAAGAAGGAAATACAATCCCTTTTATTTCTAGATACCGTCAAGATGAAACAAAGGGTTTAAATGAAGAACAAATTTTTGAAATAGAAAAAGAATATAAGTATAATGTTGAACTTGAAATACGCAAAGAAAGTATCATTGAAATACTTAAAGAAAAAGATTTGCTAACAAATGAAATCAAAAATGCGATTTTTAAAGCACAAACAAAAAGCGAGTTAGAAGCAATCTATGAACCCTTTAAAGTTGGTAAAATTACAAAAGCCAGTCAAGCTATTTCATTGGGTTTAAAACCACTTGCAGATAGTATTTTAAATAATAAAAATCCTAAATTTAACATCCACAATGAGGCCTCAAAATATTTAAATGATAAGATTACATCAATAGATTTTGCTATTGAACAGGCTAATTTCATTATTGCTCAAAATATATCTCAAGATGTTAAAGTTAGAGATTTTGTTAAAAAATATATCATTAAGAATGCTCATTTAAAAACTAAACGAAACAAAAGTGTAGAAGACCCTGAAAATAAGTTTTTAAGTTATTATAAATTTGATCGACACATTAGAGATGTTAAAAACTATAACATACTTGCAATTAATCGAGCAAGCAAGCTAAAAATCATAACTAAAAACTTTGAATATAAAAAAGAACCTATTATAAATGGTATTTTAAGGATAGTTGATAAACATAAAATTAACGAAAAAAAACTACTTTTACCATTACAGGATGCTTTAAAACGACTTATTTTAACTTCGATTGAAACAGAAATATTTAATGAACTTTTTGAAATAGCACAACATAAAGCAATTCAGATTTTTGCTAACTCAGTTGAAAAACTTCTAACTGCTCCTGCAACATACGGACATACAGTTTTATCAATCGATCCTGGTTATAAAAATGGTTGCAAAATTGCTGTTTTAAATCCAAACGGAGATGTTTTAAAAGTAGATAAAATTTTTCCTTCTTTTACAAGGTTTTATAGTAAAGAAAACAATAATCAACCGAGTGCTACTGGTAAATTAAAAGAATTATTTGCTCAGTTTCCACAAATAGATATAGTCGTTATAGGAAACGGAACAGCTTCACAAGAAACAGAGAGATTTATCGCTGAATTTATCAAAAAAAGAAAAATTAAAGTTAAATGAACTGTGGTTTCAGAGGTTGGAGCTAGTGTTTATTCTGCATCAAAAGTAGCCCAAGAAGAATTTCCTAACTTATCCGTTGAAGAGCGTAGTGCGATCAATATCGGACGTAAATTCTTAGACCCACTAAATGAACTAGTAAAAATCGATCCTAAATCAATTGGTGTGGGGCAATATCAACATGATGTAAACCAAAAAGAACTCGAAGAATCACTAAATCACAAGGTAAATAAGGTAGTAAATGAAACTGGAGTGGACTTAAACTCAGCAACAAAATCAATTTTGTCTTATGTTTCAGGCTTAAACAAAGCAAATGTTGAAAAAATACTTGAACATCGTAGAAATAATGGTGTATTTACAAATCGCAAGCAACTGCTATCTATCAAAGGATTGGGTGAAAAAACTTATCAACAGTGTATAGGTTTTTTGAGAATCTTTAATTCAGATAACTTTTTAGACAAAACCTTCATCCACCCTGAATCATATGATTTAGCAAATAAAATTATTAACAAATACAATCTAATACCAAACGAAAAAGGAATAGATGTTTCACATTTAAATATTGAACAACTTATTGATGAATTTAATTCAAACGAATATGATATTAAACTGATTCTGGATGCTTTATCTAATCCGATAAAGAATTTTGATAAAGATAAAACTGGTTTTTTGGTAAAAGATTTTTATCTAGATGAATGAGAATTGAACCCAGGTAATAAATTAAAAGGTACAGTTGAAAATGTAACTGATTTTGGTTTATTTATTTATATTGGACTTAAAAAACATCTTTTTGTTCCAAAAAAAGATGCTAATTTACTAGGTAGCTCAATCTATGAGCAATTTTATGTAGGAATGATAGTAGACACAGAAATAGTCGAAATAGATGAAAAAAGACATCGTATTAGTGGAAAGATTATAGATAAATAACTATATCAAGGATAATATGAAGCATAAAGATAAGACTTATAAAATTGCTAGTTTGTTCTCTGGCATAGGTGGTTTTGAAGTTGGTATTTTGAACTCTGAAATAAATGCAGAGTTTGTTTTTGCTTCAGAAATAGATAAATTTGCAACAAAGTCTTACCTATCAAATTTTATAGATGCTAATATTGTAGGAGATATTACAAAAATAAATGAAGAAGATGTCCCTAATCACGATATTTTAATTGCTGGTTTTCCTTGTCAATCTTTTAGTATTGCTGGAAAAAGACAAGGATTTAATACTAAAAGGGGAACTCTATTTTTTGAAGTAGTAAGAATAATCAAGAAAAAACTACCTAAAGTTATTTTGTTAGAAAATGTCGAGAATATAGTTTCGCACAATCACGGACAAACTATATTATCAATTCTAAAAATTCTTAACGAAATTGGATATACGATTGATTTTAGCATTTTAAATTCAGCAAATTTTCAAGTCCCACAGAATCGCAATAGAACTTACATTATTGGAATATTAGATTATAAAAGCCAAAAATATATAAATGATAAAAATAAAAAAGTTGATTTTATCAAGCAAGAACTAACAAGAATAATAAGTTTAGAAGTTTTAATTTCTTTAAAAATATCAAGACATCTGATAAGTTTATAGTTTTATCAGATGTTCTAGAGAAAGATGTAGATGAAAAATATTTTATTAAATCAGAAAAATTAGATAAATTTTTAAATAGCCTAAGAATCGATTATTGTGATGTTTCCAAAGAACAAAAAATCATAAGACTTTTTCAACTGCCAAAGGATATTTATAATGATCATGAAAGACAAAGAAGAATACATCATCCAAATGGTATTTCACCTACATTATTAGCAAGATCAGATACAACAAAAATATTAATAAAGAAAAAAAATAAATATTATATTAGAAAACTTACACCTTCTGAAAACTTCTATGTACAAGGATTTAACAAACCTTTTGTTGATAACATAAAATCTATTAACATTAGTGATACACAACTTTATAAACAATCTGGAAATGCAGTTTCCCCACCTGTTATAACATCAATATTTAACCTTATAAAAGATATGATAAAATAATTTTATGGAGTTTAAATTTATTGATTTATTTGCTGGTATAGGTGGTTTTCGAATAGCACTAGAAAATGTAGGTGCAAAATGTGTGTTTTCATCAGAAATTGATAAATATGCTTCTGATACTTATCAAAATAATTTTGGCGAATTTCCTGCTGGTGATATATTTAAAATAAATTCTAATGATATACCGGAACACCAAATATTATGTGCCGGTTTTCCTTGTCAACCTTTTTCTACAGCAGGTAAGAGATTGGGCTTTGATGATGACAGAGGTATACTGTTTTTTCAAATTGCAAGGATTTTAAGGGATAAACAACCCATTTCTTTTATATTAGAAAATGTTCCTGGTTTAGTAAATCATGACAACGGTAATACACTAAAAGTAATACTAGAAACTCTTAATGAATTGGGGTATAATGTAAGTTGAAAGTTATTGAATGCAAAAGATTATAATATTCCGCAAAACCGAAACAGATGATATTGTGTCGGAATTCATAAAAGTATAAATATAGACACATTTGATTCTATATTTCCGAATAAACAGAAATTAAAAAACACACTCAAAGATATAATTGAAACTAAAAATACAAAAAAACATAAGTAAAATTGCAATAAACAACATAAATAAACATATAGAAGAATTTAAATTTAAAAACTCCACATTGAATGATGAACCAATAATAGCAAATAACATTCGTCCATCAAAAGTTTCTTTAAGTAGAAATGGTATCTCTCCTTGTTTAACTGCAAAAATGGGGACGGGGGGTAATAATGTTCCTGTTATATATAAATATATGAGAAAATTTTCTATTAGAGAGTGTTTAAAATTAATGGGTTTTCCTGATGGTTATATAATACGAGAAAACTATAATAGAAGTTATATGCAAATTGGGAATTCTATTGTAATTCCTGTAGTTGAATTAATAGCTAGAAATTTAATCTTAACTTTGCAAAGAAATATTCAAAAAAACTTATTTATAGATAAGACAAATAAATAAGTTAATGGGGTTTAAATATTATTGTGTAAATCCCTCTACTTCTTCCTGAACCATTATCTATTCTGTATGGATAAATATCTATAGGTAGCAACTTACTATCTATAAATGTGAAACTACTACAAAAAGGTTCCTCGAATCATCCCTTACCATAAAAAATTCCATCATATATTTTTTTATTATTCAAGATAATGTTATTAATTTCTTTCTTTGCTTCATTTTTTAACTTAACTAACTGATTCACATCGTTTATACTTTTAATATTATATCTTTTCAATATAAACAAATCAAATTCTGTTCTATCAACTATTAGATCGTTTAAAATTTTACTGTTTCTTTGTTTTTCTTTTTCGGTTGTGTAAAGCAGAAGTATAGTTGCATAAAAAGTAACATTTTCAATATAATCGGAAAATGTTTTTATAAAAGTCTTGATACTTAATTTTGAATATGTAAAATTTTTAGATGTTTTCATCTTAATTGATATACCAGAATTTTGGACTATTTTATAATCACTTACATATTTGAGATTCTTTTCGGTCAAGATATATTGATTTAATAACAAAAAGTCTCTATCTAATGTTTTTTGGGTTTCTATAATATAGCAATCACTCTTACATTTTACTTTTTTGTTGGCTAAATTTGAGTACTTATTCTCTACGATATTAATAATATAATATTCCTTATCATCACGAAGATTCAGATGAAATCTAAGAATTTTTCAATAGGAATTTTCTTTGTGATGATTCATATATTTTACAAAATTAAATTCTTCTATATCACCACCAAGTTTTCCAATACTGTTTTTTCGCTGCAACATTATATCCTGTATATCAGAAAGCATCGTTGAATACTTAAACTGTATTTGCCCTCTCTTTTTTGACCCAGCTATTGTTCCTTTCTTATATGCATTATAGGTTTGAAAAGACAAACGACCTATATTAAATGTACTAGTATATAAGGGATTATTAAGATTGTATTTTAAAATATCATCTCTACTCGCTCAATAACCTGACATAAAATTACCATGATACACATAATCTACCTGTGTGCTTGTTTTTCCTGTAAATAATGCTCTATTTATGAGCATTGATTTATTATTATCAAAAAACTTACATATAAGCAGATGTTTCTCAGGGAATAATTTCTTAAATTCCTTTGTTGTGAATCTTCCCTTAACATTTCCGTGTGAATCATATTCAATCTTTGATGAACCATCCAATGTTCCATCACCTCATATTAACAATTTAATGTCATTAACAGAAAAACCTGGAATAATTTTTAAAGAAGATGTTTGGATTCATTTCACAAAACTACCAACTGATTCTTGATGTATACTATTGCTGAACCTATTTTTGTGCTTATAGAAAATTTTCTGCTATCAATATATATAAATATATCAATTTTTGTATTTACTTTTTTACCAGATTGATTATCTTTTTCTTTTTCAGCGAGCCTAGCAAAAACTTTTGTATTTGAATCGCATTTTAAATTGTTATCCAGACAAATATCCTCTATAAAATGTTTAAATACAATACTAAGATCTTTTATTCTCTTACCATTTATTAATTCAACAATTAACGATTCATTTTTATACCCATGTGAATTATCAACCAAAATTCCCTACTTCTGCAACCTTAATATAGCTTCAACCAATGTTGCTACCAATTCTCCTTGTGGTATACCATTTTTATCTGCTGTTCCAGCAACATCACAATGAATAAAATCCACTCCTTTTGTAAACTCTTTTAGAAATAATGCAGCTTGATTTGAATCAGAACGAACCTTGCTTGATCAATTTGCTAGATCAGCAACTTTTGAACCTTTATTTCCTGTATCAAAGTCTTTGTGAAACGGCATTCTTCATACTTTTTCTTGTGCTTTTTTGGCTGATTCACTAAATACATCTCATTTTTTATCACATGTAGATCATATCCCGGTATAAACATTTGATAATGCTGTCAAAATTGTTCCAGTTAATGTTGCTACATCGATAATCGTAGTAGAATTTAATTTTTCAGCTGCATAAAAAATCCCATCAGCAAGCACTAAACGACCCTCTGCATCAGTATCAACAACTTCAACTCATTTACCAGCCATCGATTGATAAACATTTTCTGGTAGTGATGCATCGCCATCAAGTCTGTTGTCTGTAATACACATAACAGCATATGCATTAACCTTAGCTTTCAATTGAGCAAGTGCTTTCACAGCATATGCAACTATAACTGAACCTGACATATCATATTTCATTCCGTTCATATGATATCCTTTTGTATTAACTCCACCTGTATCAAATGTGATTCCTTTACCTACAACAGATGTGATTTCCCGGCTTTCTGGATTTGCTAAATATTTAACAATAACAACTCTTGGTTCGTGGGTGCTTCCTTGATTTACGGATAAAATAAGTCCCATATTTAGTTCTTGTATTTCTTTTTTAGTTAAAATTTTAACTTCTAAATTTTCTATTCCGCTAAAGTCACTTGCAATATGTGCGGCTAATTGCTCAGAATTTAGGAAGTTTTCTGGTGTAATTTGTAGATTTCGGACATCTGAAACTGCTTTAGCAACTATTTTGAAGTTATTAAATATTTCAAATGTTTTCTCATCTAAATCTACATCTAAAATCACGATGTTTTTTTCAACTTTTTCTTCTTGCTCATAGTGTTTTTGGAATAATTTTGCTTTTGCAAAATATATCCCAAAAACAAATAAACGAAGTAACTGTTCTTTGTTAAAAAGTGATGCAAATGCCTCTAAATCAATTTGATAATCAAAATTTAAATTGCTTGCAAAGTTTTTAATTCACTCTTTTAAAGAAAAAATATTTTGATCTTCTTTCTTAATATATACATATGCTTCTTTTGTAGCGTGATTGTTAGTTACACAAAACTCTTTCTCACCTACATAATCAGGAAAATCCATTCCTTCGAATGCTGGTTTTAACAATAAAGAATCATCTCTTTGTTTGGTTAATTTAATCATTTTTTCTCCTTAAATTTATCTATTGCTAATAAGCTTGCTTGTCTATAGGCTCTAATTAAACCACCCACACCTAATTTTATACCACCAAAATATCTTACAACAACAACTAAAATATTTTCAAGCTTCATAAGCTGTAACAGTTGATAAATAGGTTTTCCAGCAGTATTTTTTGGTTCTCCATCATCGTTATAACCTGCTGATTGAACACCGTTTTGCGAAGTTATATAAGCATATACTGTATGACGAGCTTTTTTGTGTTGGTTTTTAACAAAATCTAAATATTCTGGTATTTGTCTTTTAGATTTTATCGAAAATACATATCCTATAAATTCAGATTTTTTTATAAAATATGATTCTTTGACAAAATTAATCAAATGTAACACCTTTTAATTTTTTTACCCATTGTACAAAATGATTTTGTGCTTTTGGTAAATCAATTTTACCTTTTTCTTTATAGATATTAAATTTTTGAGCATAATCATAAAACAGATTATAAATTTTGCTAACATCTTCTTGTGGTTGCATACCTATTTCGATTAATTTTTGTGGATAATATTTAGATAATAGTGCTCATATTTTGTTAGCAACGCTCGCTATGGGGAAATTTTCTAATTTTATTGAACCTATAGTGAGTAATTTAACAGCTGTTTCTTGATCATTAAACCTTGGTAATAATATCCCTGGTGTATCTAAAAACAAAAATTCATTATTTACTACTCATTTTTGTTCTCTGGTAACTCCAGGGAAATTAGCAACTTTTAACGTCGCTTTTGATGAAACTAAATTAATCAATGTACTCTTTCCACAATTAGGTATTCCCACAACAAAAGACTTAATTTTTGTTTGAATAATTCCTTTGGTTTTATCTTTTGCCATCCGTTCCTTGTTCATCTGTTTTAGTTTATTTAAAATTATATTTTTTGATCTCTTATTCCTCAAATCAAGTCATAAAAGTTGTTCATTAGCAAATCTTTTTTGTATTTGTTGTTTTTTGCTTACATCCATTAAGTCGCTTTTTGTGATAATAAAAAGTCTTGGTTTTTGTGGTGAAATTTGATCAAAATCTTCATTATATGAACTTATTGGACATCTTGCATCTAAAACAACAATAAATATATCTGCCAATTTTGAATTTTCTTTTATTTGTCTAAAACCCTTTGCCATATGTCCAGGATATCATTGGATTAGTTGTTCAAATTCATTTTTATTTTCGATCATTTTCGTCCTTTTTATATAAACTCAGCTTATTTGTTAGTCTATTCTTTTCATAATCACTTTCGCTTAATTGCTTTTGTAGTTTTTTTATTTCATCATTTAATGTATTTATTTCTTGATCTTTTTGCTCTATTTTACTGCTTGCAATTAATAGTTCGTCAATAATTTCTGAAAAAATTTTATTTACTTGTTCAGGACTATATCCTTCTAAGGTGATATTTACGGTTGAACCATCAATTTTTTCATAAATTTTTTTTAATATATCATTTATTTTCATTATCCGTTCCTTACTTTATTCATTATTATTGCTGCTGCAGTTGCAACATTTAAACTTTCAAAAGAAATCGGTATATAAATATTGTGATTTGATAATTTCAGAATTTCATTTGAAATACCTTGCCCTTCGTTACCAAAAACTATTATGATGTTTTTCTCTCTAAAATTAACATTATTTAGTGACACTGCTTTGTTATTTAACGCTGTAGTATAGATAAAAAAGTTGTTTTTTATGCTTATTAAATATTGATACAAATTATTTGTAGTGATAACATTAACATCAAATATTGCACCCTGACTTGAACGAATTACTTTATCCGAATATACATCTAGATTTTCAACAATAACTGTATCAAAATCAAATGACTTAGCGAGTCTTATTATTGTTCCTACATTTCCAGGGTCTTGTAAGTTATTTAATGCCACTATTTTATTTGATCTTTGATTTTTAAGTTTACTTTTATCACATAATGCAAGGCATTTTGATGGGGATTTTGTTTCTGATAAATATTCTATTAAGGTTTCGGATATTAATGTAGATTTGGGATAAAGTTGTTGTGATGGTGTTTCAAATATTTCAATTACTATATCTTTTTTTAATGCTTCTTCTATTAAATGTTGTCCATATATAAGAAATTTCTGTTCTTTCTCACGATACTTTTTTAACTGTAATTTCTTTAAGAACTTGATTTTCTCGTTTGCCCTACTTGTTAACATCTTGAAATTGTAATAAAAAATCCTTTCCCTTTTCTACTTCGTATCTTGATAAATTTTGAAAATTAAGTTGTCGCATTACTTCAAAACCTAAAATACAAACACTATTTGCTAAATTTATCGAACGCATTGCTGAAACCATCGGAATACGTATGCAGTCATCTAAATGGGATGCTAAAATATGTTTATCAATGCCTGTCGATTCTCTTCCAAACATTAATCAAACTTCATTTTCTTCATCATAAACTCTTTTATAATCAATGTCTGTATAACTTTTTAAACCATATCTAGTTACATAAAAAATTTTTTTATCTGTGTATTTTTTAGCAAAATCTTTATAGCTAAAATGAACTTCATGAGGTATATCAGAAAGCATTCTACCAGCACCATAACGTCTAAGTCATTTTGGGTGCAAATCAAAGGATATCGGCTTAATAATATGCAATTTAGCCCCGATAGCATAACAAGTTCTAATAATATTTCCTGTATTAGGACATATTTCCGGTTGGTATAAAACAATATTTAACATTTTTCTCCTTATTTTGTAATTGCTTCTATAAACATTAATTCTGTTACATTATCATCATTAAAATTATCATTATTAACAATTTGTTCTTTAATAAGATTATTAGTTTTTTCTATATTTTCTAAAAGTTCTATTATATGGTCAGTGAAATTATTAACGTTTTGAAAATATTCTTGAATTAATATTGGTTTTATAGTAATCATTTTGGATGTATTTACCCATAAATTTGTATTATTTTCTTTTATTAAATCTTTGCTTTCATCGAAAGCAAAATATAAATATTGCAAAAAACTCTTGAAAATTGTTTCGCTAAATAATAATACTATTGTTTTAACTTTATTATTTTTCCATATTTCAAATGCATGTCGTTTATTAGGTTCAATTTCATTTTTTATTAATTGACTTTTGTTATTTAAAATTGTAGTTTCTACAATAATATTTAGTTCTTTTGAAACAAAAGATGCATCTGGTTGTCCACCAGGTGCTGTCATTTTAGGATATAGATTATAATCTAGTAATGTGTTAGCAAAGTCTTGAAATTCTGGAAAATTAACATATCAATATTTTTCTTTTGTTATATATCAAACATATAAATTAATAAAATATTCAGTTAAAATTGCTCGAGAAATACCATTTAAATGTTCTCATTTTTCTTTAGATTGGTCTAATTTTATCTTATGTAGATAAGTATTTATATTTATACCATTTTTAATAAAGCTAACTACTTCTTCTAAATCAAAAGGTGGTATAAGTGCTTTTTGATATTTTTGAATATTTGTTTGATTAATATAGTTTTTAAATATTTTTAAAATTTGTTCAACAAAGTTTTCTAGCGATGTTGTAGTCAAATTATTTAAAAGTATTTGTTTATCTTCAAGAATAAGAAATTTAAAAAAATTTCTTATCTCATCATTTCTAAAAGTTAAATATTTTTCGTTATTATTATAATCTATTGTAAAAATTTCAAGGTTTTCTAATCAATATAAAGTTAGGTTTAAATATTCCTCCTTTGCTGTTAATATATCAGAATAATAACTAACTTGTTCATTAAATTCATTAAAAGGTATATTCTTAAAAAAATCAATAATTTGTTTTTGATTTTGAACTTTTCATTCAAGATGCAATCTTTTTTTTACTATTAAAGTTAAAATTTTTATAATTTTTTCTGAGTTTTTTAATGAAAAAATTCTCTCAAAATTAATTTCTCATTCTTTATCATAATTTTTATCTTTAATTTTTTCACTTAAAATATTATAAAATTTTCAATTTTTTATCTTCTTTCTAAAATTAAATTCCTTTCATTTTTCACTTTGATGTTCTTCAATAGCAAAATGTAAATTTATTAAGTCATATTTAGACATAAATTTTTCTTTGCATAATGAAGTAAAGAGTTCTTGAAATGGGTATTTACTTTGAAATTTATCATTTATATCCTTTGTATTAAATTTTAAAAATAAGCAGATTCAAATAAAGGTGTCTGATGAAATACCAAAATATTGTCCAAATAAATCTAATAATCTAAAAATTTCGCTATCTTCATTAGCTCCCCTAAGAATATTGTAAAAAAAACTACCATCCCGATTTTTCAAAAGTGTTATATTTTTTTCTTTTTTTTCATTCTTTTTTATTAAGCTAAAGTTTCTTAAAGTCTTAAACAGTAAATTTATATCTTTTTCTAAATAACTTGTATTTTTTTGTTTAAATCCTTCTTTTACACAAACATTTCAAAAGTTTTGATATTCGCCTAATAAATCAGAAATTATATTTTGTTTATATATATAATCTATGACAAAATTATACAAAGCAATTTGATTATTTTTTCTCCAGGATGTATCACCTATCTTTCATAATTTGACATTATACTTCATAATTTTTTACTAATATCTCCGTTGTATTTTTTGAGGTTCTTTGATAATTGCTACTTTTATAATTTGTGGGAACTTCTTTTATAACAAAATTTTTATTTTTTTCTAAAAATTCTTTTAATATATTATTTTCAACATCTCCATTTTTTATAAAGTTAGATAAAATAAATTTATATTTTTTATCATTTAATTTTTGCAAGATTTTTATCAACCTTTTTTCATCATCAATGCTTCAATTATTATTATATGTAGCATTTGAAATAAGGTATGGGGGATCAAAATAAAATATAATTTGATCTGTTTTATACTTTGAAATTAAATCAAGCACTAAATCTCCAAAATCTAAATTATATGTTTGAATTAATTTAGTTTTGGATAATTCTATAAATTTTATTAAATTACTTCTTCTATATTTGGTATAACCACTTTTTCCTATTGGAACATTAAAAAAACCTTTTTTATTGAAGCGCAATTCTGAATTAAAACTAAAAAATACTAATATTATTAATAATATTATATCCTTAGTTTCATTATAGTCATTTCTTATAACTAAATACTTCTCTTTATTTTCTTTATAATTTTTTTTATAACTTAGTTGATATTCTTCTAGTTTTTCGTTGATTTTTTTGTCTATTATGTCAAATTCTGTATATAAAAAAGATGTTAATATTTCAAAAAGTGCTTTATCATATTCATTATAAATAACATTTTTAAATGGGCTATTTATACCAACATTAAAACTACCACCAAAAACATCAACAAATTTCGTACTTGCCTGCATACTAGGTAAATTAGTAAAAATAATGTCTAAAATACGATATTTATTACCTAAATGATTAAGCGGAGAACGTATATGTTTATTTTGCATTTTTTAATATTCTTTTCTGTGATTTTTTAAAATAGTCATCGCTTATTTCACTACCAATAAAATTTCTTCCTAATTTTATTGCTGCTATTGCTGTGCTTCCACTACCCATAAAAGGATCAAGAATCAAATCACCTTTATTCGTATGTGTTTTAATTAATTCCATAATTAGTTTTTCTGGTTTTTGAGTCGGATGAATCCTTACGGTTTTAGAATTTTCAACTGCAAAATTATATTCAGGTTTTTTATATGGATAATCTTTGTTATTGTCAAAATTAAAAATTCATTTTTTACCAGGTTTAACGGCTCAAATAATAAATTCAAAGTCTGTTATATACCTTCTATTAATATTTCGGGGCATCGGATTGGGTTTAATTCAACGAATTAAATCCTTAACAATTAAACCGCTTTGATTTAGTGCTTCAGCAATTGCTCCAAGGTTTTTTCAATCATTAAATATCAAAATACTACCACCAGGTTTTAAAAGCACTTTAACTTCTTTAATTCAGTGTGTTTGATCAAAATCTTTATCTCAATTACCAAAGTCAATTCCTTGTCGATTAATAGTATGAAAATTATTTTTACGACTTATATTATAAGGTGGATCTGCAATAATGCAGTCAACACTAATATGATTTTGTTTCATTTGCTTGAACAAATTGATACAGTCTAGGTGGTAAATTTTATTAATTTGCATTTTATTTCCTTTTATTAAAATTTTATCATATTGGATGTAAAACTTCCTGAATTCTTTATGTTTGTCTCGTTTAATATTGTAATTTATTTTTAGTCACAAGGTAATTCACAACCAAAATTTTTATCAGTTATTTTAAAAATTTATAATAGAATATTATATATAAGGATAATGAATGAGAGATATTGAGCAACTAAAACAACTTTGTAATAAAATAGATGAATCAACATATGAATCAAAAATAGGTGTTGATTATATAAATGCATTGAAAAATTTGTTTTCTTTGAAAACAAAAATGACTCCCCCTTTTATATCAAGATGTCATAACTCAACCTAAATTGTCAGATTTCAAGTTTGAAGGAATTAAAGATTTTCAATTTATTTGTAAATTAAAAGCAAAACCGTTAATAATTAAGGATGACAAACGATATAATGAAAAAATAGTAGCTTTTGATTTTCATAATGAAAAAGCAAAGAAATTTTCGAAAACGAAGTGGGTGTTGTTTATATGATAACAGCATATATAGATAATAATGAATATATTATTAAGTTTGGTCAAACTAGAACACCATTTATATATAGATTGCAATCTTATAATTGTGGTACTGTTGTTAACTGAAGAACTGCATCTACAACTAATATAAAGATTTTACAATCCTTTGTAAGCACAAGGTTAGAATTCAAATTATATCTATATCAACCTCAAAAACCACTGCAAGTAGAATATTATGGTGAATTCGCTTTTGTTGCTTCTCCTGCAAGCATTTTCGTAGAAGATAGGTTATTAAACATATATTTAAATCAATTTCATCAAAAACCAATAGCAAATATTCAATCCAAAATGACTAGAAAGAAATAGTATGAAAAAAAATAATATTAATAATACAGAGGTAAACAATCAATTTGAATACCAGAAAATAAAAGAGTTCTTAAATAAACTAAATGAAGATCAAAATCATATGAAATCTCGGGATGATATATGTACTCCAATGGAATGTGTTGAAAAAATGATAAATTATATCCCAAATGAGTTATGAAGCAGGAAAGACTTAAAAATTCTTGATCCGTGCTCTGGAAATGGTAATTTTGGTGCATATTGTGCTACAAAAACACAACTTAATAATATTTATTTTAATGAAATAAGCGAGTTAAGAGTTGATAATTGCAAGGAATTATTGAATCCACCACATCTAAGATGTGGTGATGCTTTTGATTTAAATGATGAATTTAATATAAAATATGATTTAATATTAGCAAATCTACCATATTCAGGTGGCGAAAACAAAAATAGAAGTTTATCAAATAAATTTATTGAATATTCTATTGATTTATTAAAGGATAATGGATATTTATGTTTTATAACTCCGAACAATTGAATGTCTTTCAACAACCATAATACTACATTGAAAAAACTTCTTAAAAATGGGAGTTTTATTGTGATTGACAATGATGTAAAAAGATATTTTAATAAAGTCGGTTCTTCTTTTTGTGTTTTTGTATGACAAAAAGGTATTTTTGATCATAAAACCACCATATATAATAGTTTTCTTAAAAAAGACATTCAAGAAAATGTAGTAATTTATCCAAGTTTACCATTTATACCTTTATACATATCACAAGAAACATTAGATTTAGTTCAATTATTAATCAATAATGACCCTACAGGATTTAAATATCGCTGTGATTTACACAACTTTACTAAAAGTATATTGCTTAGTGATAACCAAGATCAAGAATTTAAATATCCGACAATTCATACTATTAAACAAATAAGATATGCAAAAATTAAACAAGATATCTTTGATAAATATCTTATTATAGTTCCGCTTTCTACTTATTTCCTTCCTTTTATAACTACAAATTTTAATGTTACACAATCTGTGGGTTTTTATCAATTTGATGATAAAAAAGAAGCAGAATATTTTTTAAAAATTCTAAAGCAAGATATATATAAAGTTTTGGTACATATTAGCAGATTTGGTAATTTCAATAATATAAAAGTTCTTAAAGTAGGACAAAAAGATTAACAATTAATTCTGTTAATCTTTTTGTTTTATTAA
>NZ_JBTHHL010000010.1:0-43459 GCF_054353895.1 Mycoplasma sp. 394
TAATAAAACAAAAAGATTAACAGAATTAATTGTTAATCTTTTTGTCCTACTTTAAATTTCTTTGTTTTTTTTTTTTTTTTTTGTATTCTAAATAAAGAAAGGATTATAATGCTTAAAGCTTTGCAAAAACTCAATTTATCTGCTGCTATTTTGTCAGTTATTACTATAACTTTATGAATATTAACAACTATTTTATATCCTATCAAACAAGTTATTGATAGTAGAACATACAATGCATTATTCATAAATATGTTTAATGTTATTCCCACTTATGCTTCTATAACTGTAATAAATGTAGTTATTTATTTAGTAATATTCATCTTAATTATAATAATTTTTATATTATCATTTAGTCAGGAAGCTTCTGAAATCGGAAATATAAAAGTTATGATATTTGTTAACCTTGGATTAATAATTTTTTCACAATTTTTTGCTTGAATCCCAATGATTTCTTTATCAGCTATGTTTATTCATATTGCTATTACAGTAATGTTATTTATATCATCAATAGAATTAGAAGATATAATTAAGCAACAGACATTCAAAAAGACAACAACAAAGATGCATTTCAAAAAGTTTTGGCATAGTAGAAATTAATTTTGCTCAATTTTAGTATTTATGCATTTTTGCTTTAATATAATCAAAACAAAGTATTTCTTGATAAATTGCTTTGTTTTGATTATATTTAATATTTATACACAAGATATTAGATATTTGGTTTAGTTATAATATAAATGACTATCCTAGAATAATATTAAGTTTGAAAAAATACATATAATACAAACAATTAAAGTCTATATAGAATAGTAAAAGACCAAATAAAACAACACAAAATTGTGTTGTTTTATTTGGTTAAAAAATTAAAGTCATAATACTCATACTTATAAAAAGAATCAAATTCTTTTTTGTTAGAGAAATTCTTATTAAAATTAAGTTGGTATAATGGTGATTTATAGTTATTTAAACATATTTGATTATATAAAATAAAACTCTTATAATTACTCAATTTATAATTTTGGACTTTTTTATATAAATCAAAATGATTTTTATAAATTATTCTAATGTTATTTATATTTAAAAGTTTTACTGATTCTTTATACATCTTCACCCATTTTAAAATTAAATTAACATTCATTTTAAAGTCGGGTTTAGTATATATCATTTCTTCCTTTAAAAGTTCAGAAACAAACCGATAATTATAATTATTTTTATCTTTTACTTCATAAAAATATATATATTTAACTACTAAATCTTCTATAATATCTTGTCTTTTAAACATATATTACCTTTAGTTTTTAAAACAAGTCGTTTTAGCGGTTTAATATCACCTCTAATATCATACTCACTTAATGCTTGATAATATTCTTGTTTATAATCTGGATCTATATATAAAATATCCAAATTATGTTGAAGTTGCATCAAGAATAATATTGCTCTTCCTGTCCTTCCGTTTCCATCACTAAAAGGATGTATTTTTTCAAAATTACAATGATATTCTAAAATATTTTCTAATTTTTCGGTTGTTGTTTTTATTATATTTTCAAATTTAGCATTTAAGTTTTGTAATTTATATTCTACAACCGAATAATCACAAAGTCTAACATACGAACCACTAATTGCAACATTATGTCTTCTAAATAATCCTTTATTTTCTATAATATTATTCATTATAATACTATGAATTAGTTTTATTGTTTCGTTATCTATTTTTAAATTATTATAATTATCCAAAATATATAAAATTACTTCTTTAAAATTTAGTAACTCATACACTTCTCTTAGTTTTTTAGTACTGTATTCATTAAAATTTATTTGTTTTTGTGATAATAATTCCTTTGTTTGTTGATATGTAAATGTATTATTCTCTATCGCACAAGAACTATGAGTTAATTTTAAAGCAAGTATTTCGATTTCTTTTTTGTTTTTTTTCATCTTTATTTAATTATATATAAAAATATTTAATAATAAAGCAGTAAAGTAGGACGTCGGGGTGGTGCTCCCGAGCGTCATTCTTTAATATTTTGCTTCAGTTTTTTTTTTTTTTGTATTATTAAGTTATAAAGAAAGGAAAAATGAAAAAAATATCTAAAACTTATAATTTATCATTAACATCTACGATATTAAGTTATGTTATCATCTTATTTATAACACTTGTTTTTGTCTTTTACTTAGCAATGATATTTGGCGGTTTTCCATATGTATATATTGTGTTTTTGGTTTTTGTTATTCTATCTATATTAACTTATATACCAGTGCTTGTTTTAAATACAATAATATTTGGTTACCAAATTAATAACAAAGAAAAACAAGATATAACTTATTATTCTATATCTATATTTGTTCTTACTTTACTTGTTCCGGTTTTATTTGGTTTATTTATTATCCCTGTAGCAATATTAAATACTATGTTATCTACTAAGATTAATAAAAACTAACAATTTAAGTGAGAAATCAAAACCATTTGAACAAAAAGCAATATAAAACATCACAATGTGATGAACCAAAATGCAATCTAAAAAGCTACACTATAAAAATTAAGTTATTGTGTAGCTTTTTAGATTGCATTTTGGAAATAAGTATAACCACTTATTTTTTACTTGCTCCCATTATTAACATTAATAATTGTAATAATATCGATGCTGCATTAACAAATAATCTTATACCAACACTTAATGCATATTTAAATTGAAAATTAGAATCTGTATAGACCACATAATTTAATTCTTTACGTACTTGATATATATCAGCTGCTGTCATCGCTGCAATCAATACAATAGCAACTGCTGAATAATATCAAGTAATACCAAAAACAAATATTGATATAAAAAACATTACAATTAAAGCAATTGATAATACACCTATGAAAGCATATAAGAATTTTATTTTAATTACTTCAAAATAACCTATTAATCCAAAAACTCCAATAATTAAAATTGGTAATAAACTTATTCCTAGAAATCTAACTGTATCTAATTTATAAACTTGTAAAAAGAAAAATAAAATTCCCGTAAATATTAGTATCCAAGTCCCTAACTGAAACAAATAATAAAAATAAATAAATTTACTTTTAATTTTATATAAAAAACCTGATACAAGCGATAAAACAAACAATGCTGCTAAACCTACTCATAACATTATAAGTGCTATTTGGGGGTTATTATTTCTTCTTAAAAAATATTGAATCACTAACGAAATTGTTATAACAAAAGCAAAAGAAAAACCTAATACTGCTAATGAAATTCCTCATAATTTTGCCTTCTTTTTTCTTTCAATATTTATATCTATTTCGATTCCTGATGCATTTAAATTTATATCATTCATATTACTCCTTACCTCTCTTCTTCATTAATATTTTCAGCTGTTAATTTTAATTCATATGGACATGTTAATAATTTTTGATCCTTGCTAAATTGCACATATTGTGATTGTTGTGGGTTATATCTACGATTATATTCACTTCCGTCTAAAAATTTCACTTTTAACAGCGGAACATTTAGAATATCACGTTCTTCTTTGGGTTTGGATAGAATAACCACAGGATATAGTTCTAACTCATAACCTGTTAATATATTTTTCTTTATCATCTTTATTTCTTCTTCTCAAAAGAAATTAAGAATATTTTGATAATTATGTTTTAATATATCATCCTTTTCTTGATCAGTTAATTTTTGATATTCTACAATATCTTTATTAAATAAATCATTAAAGTATTTATAAAACTCTTCTTCTTTAAACAAGTCCTTTTGTACTTTTTTATACTCACTTAAAAATAAATCGAATAATCTTAAGTCTTCAGAAAAACCAAAAATATAATGAGATGTTCGACCACATTTGTTACATTTTGCAGTTACATATGATGCCATTTTTTCTCCTTTTGTAATTATATAATAAATTATAAAATATTGTTATGTTAAACTTTGAAATAGAACATCTTGGTGAATATGATTATATTGCTGGTTGCGATGAAGTCGGTCGAGGTTGTATCGCCGGACCTTTAGTTGTTGCTTGTGTGATGCTTCCAAAAAATTATCTTAATAAAGATATAAAAGATTCTAAACAAATTGCACCAAACAAAAGAATTCAACTATCTAATCTTATTAAAGATATTGCTATAGAATATAAAATAAAATTTTATGATGTTTTTGATATAAATAACTCAAATCCAAAAGCAATATCAAAACTCGGAATGAAACAATGTATTGAATCATTTAAAAAAACACCCCAGATAACGATTACAGATTATGAAAAAATTGATCTTGATATTAGACAAATAAACTTGGTTAAAGGTGATAATAAAGCTCTCTGTGTCGCTGCTGCATCCATACTAGCAAAAGTTGCAAGAGATAAATATATGATGAATTTACATAAAATACATCCTGAGTATCATTTTGATAAAAACAAAGGATATCCTACTAAAGAACATTTGCAAGCCTTGAAATTATTTGGTATATTAAAAGATTATCACCGAATTAAATATAAACCTGTTCTAAATTTAATACAAAAAAAGAACTAATCTTGTTCTTTTTCTTGCTCTGTTGAGAAGATTAAATCATCAACACTTTGATCACTTGAATCACTTTCTGATGAATTATTATGTTCAGGTGGTAATTCAAGATGTTCAGCTATATAAGATATTTCTTCAGCAATAATTGTTTCCTTTTGAAGCAATAATGTTTTGATTAATTCTAATAATTTTGTATTTTCTGAAATTGTTTGATATGCACGACGTTGTGCTTCTAAAATAATCTTTCTTATTTCTAAATCAATTTCATGACTTACTTGGTTAGATAAAGATGAATTTGTAGCAAGGGTTTTTCCTAAAAACGGACTTCCATTTTCTTCATGATATTTTATCGGACCTAAATCACTCATTCCAAATTCTGTTACCATACGACGAGCAATGTTTGTCGCTTTATCTATATCATCAGAAGCACCTGTTGAAATATTATCTTTTCCATAAATAAATTCTTCTGCTGCTCTACCACCCATAAATGAAGCAATAGATGCTAAAAGTTCTTCTTTAGTATAATTATATTTTTCATTTTCAGGCATCATTAAATTATAACCACCTGCTTGCCCACGTGGGATAATGGTAATTTTTTGAACCTTATTACCTCCTGGAATTCTTATCCCTACAACAGCATGTCCTGCTTCGTGATAGGCAACTGCTGTAAGTTCTTCTTTAGTAATTGTTCTTGATTTTTTAGCAGGTCCTGCCATAACACGATCAATTGCTTCATCTATAATTTCTAAAGTTATTAAATCTGATTTTTCTCTTATAGATAACAAGACTGCCTCATTAACAACATTTTCCAATTGAGCACCCGAAAATCCCGGAGTTCTTCTTGCGATGTTTGAAAACAATACATTTGATGCAAATCTCTTTCCTTTTGCATGAAGTTTTAGAATTTCTTCTCTTTCTTTTATATCAGGTAATCCAACTGTTATAACACGGTCAAAACGACCAGGTCTAGTTAAAGCAGGATCCAGAACATCAGTTCTGTTTGTTGCAGCAACAAATAAAAGTCCTGAGTTTTCTTTTATCCCATCCATTTCAACAAGTAATTGGTTTAATGTTTGCTCTCTTTCATCGTGGCCACCACCTATACCTGATCCACGTGTTCTACCGATTGCATCTAATTCATCTATAAATATAATTGCTGGTGCGTTTTTTCTTGCTTCTGCTATAACTTGTCTTACCCTTTTTGCACCCATACCAACAAATAACTCAACAAAATTAGAAGCAGAAACAAAGAAGAACGGAACATTTGCCTCACCTGCTGTAGCTTTTGCTAATAAAGTTTTTCCGGTTCCGGGAGGTCCACCTAATAATATGCCATGTGGCATTCTCGCACCAGAATCTTGATATTTTTTGGGATTTTTTAGATAATCAACTATTTCAGAAATTTCTTCTATTGGTTCTTTGTTTCCTGCTATATCACTAAATTTTTTATCAGATTTGATTATTTGAGCCGGATTTTTTTCTCCAAATGCTCCACCTTGACCTGACATCATTTTTGCTTGAGCTCGATATACAAAATATATTATTCCAATCAATAACAATGTTGGAATCAAACTAATAAATAAATTTAAAGCAACATTTGGTTTTGGTGCCTGCACTCCCTCTATCCCTTGTGATGTGTCACCAAAAAATGCATCTGATAATTTAATATTAGAGTTTATATCTTTTAAAATTGATTCAAATAAGTTATAACTTCCATAGATAACATAATTACTTTGTATAATAGAACCATCAACCACTTTTTGATTAAAAGTTGCAGATATTGTATTAGAAAAACTATCAACTCTCATTTGTGTAAAATAAGTTGAGTGGTTTTTATCAGAAGCAGCTGCAACTACTTTTTGAGCTAATTGAGTTAAACTAATTGTTTCTTCTTTAGAAGCTAAAAAACTTGTTATTAGAAAATAAAGAATGATTGCGATTATTATAATACTTATAATCGTTCAAAATACTGATTTTCTGTTTTTTGAAAACATTTTTCTCCTTTATATTAAATTATAAATTGTTTTTCTTTATTCTTTTGCAATTATTTTTCCTTTTTTCTTCCGTAATTTGTTTTTATCATTTAATTTAAATTCACTTGTTCTTTTTTTTGAGAGTATAAATTTTTCAATCGCTTGTATCTTTTTGGATGATAATTCAATATTATCAAAATTTGAATGTATAAATTTATATATTAATTCTTGTTTGTTTAAAAAAAAACGAAATATTTCTTGAGCAAAATTTGATTCTAATCATATTTTATATTCTTTTTCTGTTATTTGGTTATTTTTGTGTATTTTTCTGTTTTTTCAATAAATAGTAATTAATATTAGTATTTTTTGAAATTTGGACAATAATTTATTTTTATTTCTTTGAATATTTCTTAAATATTTATTCTGATTATTTGTATAATCAATATGAAAAGGTATATTATATTTTTTACATTTTTTTAGTATAGTTTCCTTAAAATAACGAAAAAGAAATGGTCTATATATATTCATATTAAATAAATAACTTTTTTTTCGTATCCCTAATAAAGAAAATATTCTATTACTTGCTAATTGCATTTGTGCTGTTTCTAAATAATCATCTAAATTATGTGCAATATAAAGTATATTACGATTATATTTATAATAAATTTCTTTAAAAAAGAAATATCTTTTTTCTCTTGCTCAATCTTGAAAATTCCCTGAGATATAATCACTTTTATTTAAAACTAGTTTTTCTAATTTAATTTTGTTTTTATTACAAAAATCTGTAACTATTTGCTCATCTAAATAACTATCTTCCCTTTGATTATAATTAATATACGCAACAACAACATCTAAATGTTTATACTTATTTAACATATACATGCTATCAGGTCCGCCACTAACGGCTAACAAAATTTTTTTATATTCCATTGTTCTTTTGGTTAAACTTATTCATTACTGTTTTTATATCATTAAACGCATATGAGATTGCTGCTTGTGCTGAAATATTTAAAATAGGTTTTATTATTTCAAATTCTTCTTTTGTGAATTTTCCTAGCACAAAATCTTTTAATTCTCCTTGAAAAGGGGTTTTTATTCCTATACGAAGTCTTTTAAATTCCTGAGTCCCTAATTGGTCAATTATATTTTTAACACCATTATGACTTCCTCCAGAACCACCTATTTTAATAGTTGCTCTTCCTAGTTCATAATCTTTTTCATCGTGAATTACCATTACGTCCTCTGGTGATATTTTAAAAAAACTACACATTGAAGAAACAAAGCTACCTGATAAATTCATAAAGGTTTTTGGTTTTGCAATAATTAAATCATCGATTTTTACAAAATCACCATTAAATTTTGTTTTATTTAATGATATATTCAATTTATTACAAATTTCATCTATTACTAAAAAACCTGCATTATGTCTTGTATATTTATATTCAATCCCTGGGTTTCCTAAACCTACTATTAATTTCATATTAATCCTTCAATAAAATCTGCATATTTGTATATATTTCTTTTTCTTTTGTAAATTGCGGAACTAAAAGTTGTGAATATAAAAATTCAGTTGGAGAAAATATTCATATTTCATTTATTGCACGTGAAACCGCTGTATAAACAAGTTTTCTGTTTAACATATGTTTAAAATTATTATTTATTATAAACATTACTGCTTTTGTTTCACTTCCTTGAAATTTATGAACTGTTATAGCATAAGCTAAATTAATTTCAGCATTAAATTCTTCTTTATTATAAATAATTTTTATATTTTTATTTCCTTGTTTAAAAGTCACTGTTATTTGACTCTTACCATCAATTATCTTTTCATCAGTTATATATCCTATATCACCATTTGAAATATTTTTATCATACTTATTAACTAATTGAATTACTTTATCACCTATTTTATAAATAACTTTATTATCATTAAAATTAGTTGAATGAATAATTCTTCCTTTTGGATTATAAAGTTTTTGTATCAAATTATTTATTTTGTTTATCCCATATAAGCCTTTATACATAGGACACAATATTATAGAATCATTAATACCATATTTATTTAGAATTCCTTTATATATATTAACTATATCTTTTTCGAAGTTTTTATAAATAACAAAATTAACTTTTTCTTTCTTTATCGAATATCCCATTCAATCATTTCAGTTATTTTCAAATGTTAGAATCTTATTAAATATATTTGTTTCAGAAGGTAAATAATCTGTTGATACAACCTTTTCATAGAGTTGTTCATTTATATAATTTCTTTTAAATAACTCTTTTATATATTCTTTTATATTTTTTGTATATCTGATATCTTTATAATTACCAAGAAAATTTATAAAATCAACATATGATTTAATCTCTAACGAATCACTTCTATAAAATTTTTCTAATACTGTTGTTTTTATTTTTTTACTATTTATTAAATCATTTAATATATAACCAGGCCCTATTGCAGGAAGTTGATCCTTATCGCCTAACAATACTATTTTTTCTAAATTTGGACAATTATTAAGTAGTTTATAAAACAAATTTATATTAACCATACTAAACTCATCGATTATTATAACTTTTGCTTTTTCTGCATCTTCGTTTTCTAAAACTTCTTCTTTATCATCTTTTATTTTTAAAAAACTATGAATAGTTCTTGCATAAAAATGTCCTTTAGATGATAAATTTGAAGCCGCTCTACCTGTTGGTGCTAAAATAAAAAAATTAGATTCAATTTTATAATCGTTTTGTTTTAAGGTATTATAAAAATGTTTTATCAAACTACTTTTACCTGTTCCGGGGTTTCCCGAAATAATTGAAACATTATGATTTATAAAAGCAAAGTATGCGTCTCTTTGTTCGTTTGATAAATAATTTAATTTATCTTCAGATTCTTTTTTTAGTATCAAAGGTTCTTTTTTATCTATTTTAACTAATTTATCAACTATAAATTCTTCTTTTTTTTGCATTTCGACACGACAATACATAAAATGATCATTAATTAAATATTTTAATTTTGTAAGTTCTTTTAACCTGTTTTTTACCTTTTCTTGGTAATCTGGTAATTTTTCTAAGGACATCATAGTCAGTGTTTTATCAACAATTTCTTTTGAATTTATATAAGTCGAATTATTGTCTTCTAAATCTATAAATGCTGTATGAATAAAAGCATCTAATCTTTCTTCGCACAACTGATTTCAACCAAGCAAAATCGCAAAACGATCTATGTCATATAAATTGTACGAATCTTCAAGGTAAAGTTTATACGGATTAAGTAATTTATATTTTTTTATAAAATCCTCTAAATCTGTTTGATATTTAATTTTTAGAAAAGTATATAAATTTACTAAATCATTACCATAAAAAAATTCAATATTTTTTCTATATTCTTCTGAATCGACAGATGCGGCATTTAACACTTTTTTTACTGAATCACTATTATGTTTATAATATTTAACAGAATTTTCTATTTGAACATCTGAAAGAACACTTTTTAAAATTTTGCTATTCTTTTCTGGATCTTCTAAATAGTCAAAAAACTTCCTTCCAAATTGTTCAAATATTTTTTTTGCTGTTATTTTTCCTACTTTAGGTATCTTTTCTATATGTTGTTTTAATTCAACATCTATATCAACATACTCAATAACAGGTATATATGATGTAAGTTTTATTCCTTGTCTATTATCTTTGTAATTTGATATTTCATAAGTTATTTCATATTTTTTATATAACTCAGGAACATTTTTTCTTGCATAAATTGCTTTTTTTTGTTTTTTTTCTGTTGATTCAAAAATCATAAAAGCTCATCCTTGACTAAAACCACCAGAAATTATTTTTACAAACTTCCCTGTTTCTTTATAAATTGAATCATTTTTTTCTTTCATATATTATTAAATTATACTTTTTTATTTTATATTTAAATGGTTTTAAAGATTAATTATTAATAGACTTATCAACATAATATATTCGATTTTTTATTAAGTTATTAACAATTTAAAAAAATGTTGTTAATAAGTATTAATATATCTATATTTTAACAGTAAAAGTTGTGAATAACTTTTATATTTGCTTGGTATTTTATCATTATTTTTAATTATTCTTGTAAGTGTATATTATTTACTTTATAATTTAAATTATGAATGATGAAGTTGTTAAAAACATAAACAATTATGAAGATGTTAAACTCGATTCATTGACTGAACAACTTAAAAGTTATTTAAGGAACGAAATAACAGACAATGTTATTTGAAAGTCTTTCTTTTTTAAGATGAAAATCATTGATTTTAGTAGAAACATATTAGTTATATATATACCACTAGAACAAGAGCAATCACTTTTAGGATTAAATGGTTTTTATAAAGAAATTTTTGATAAAGCAATAAAGGAAATATTTGGAACACAAGTTTTTTATAAATTAACAATAAAAAACAAAACAGAATATCAAAAAGAAACAGAAGAAGAACAAAGAAAAATCAATTCTAAAGTTATCACAAAAGAAGAAAAGAAAAAATTATCAAACAACTTTGTTCGAAATCAAACATTTGATAATTATTTAAAAGATGGTTTTAATGAAGAAGTTGTTGAAATTTGTCAAAATTTAATTAACAATCCTTTTGGTTTGAATACTTTATATATTTTTGGTAGTTCTGGTATAGGAAAAACCCACCTTTTACATGCGATAGGAAACGAATTTGTTAAAGCAAGTAAAAAAGGTTATTATATTTCTCCAAACTCTTTCACAAGACAAATTTCTTCTTTATTAATGTCAAATGAATCTTTAAAGATTTCTAACTTAATTAAGTTTTTTACAGAATTAGATTTAGTTGTTTTTGATGATTTTCAACTTTTTGGTGATGGACAAAAAAAACAAACTAAAAATTTCATATACGAAATTATAGATGGAAGAATCCAAAGCAATAAACTTACAGTAGTTGCTGCTGAACTTAATATACATGACTTAGAAAATAAATTTGATGACAGACTTATAACAAGATTGGAATCTGGTTTAATTACTAAAATTAAAAATCCAAACGAAAAAGAAATGTATAACTTATTGGGTTTTGTTCTTAATTTAGAAGGTTTTGATTTTCATATATTAGATGAAAATTCAAAACAATTTATAGTTAAAAATCACTTTAGTTCAATTCGTGCTTTATTGGGTGCAGCTAAACGTGTTTCTTTTTCTCGAAACAAACTTATTAATACAAATTATGTTTATGATGTTATTCAAAAAATTTTCGCTGATGTTGTAAGACAACAAGTAGAAATTAATTCAGAAAGTATTATTAAGGCTGTTGCTAAATATTATCGAATATCTGAAAAAGATATATATGGTTCATCTAGAAAAAAAGAAATAGTTGTTGCAAGACATATAGCTATCATATTAGTGAATAGTTTTCTTTCTCTTTCATCCACAGAAATAGGAAAGATATTCAACAAAGATCACACAACCATATTAAATGCTATTAAAAAAATTAACAATGACGGATATGACAAATCAATTCAAAAAACTATCGAACAACTTTCTCGGGAAATCCGTGGTTTAAAATAAACATTTATACATAAATAAATAAGTTGTGAATAATTCAAAAAGTTAAATTTTTAGGGTTTTTATAGCTAATTTTATACTTTTTAGTTTTTAAAGCACTTATTCACAAGAAATTATATAAATAATAAGGAGAAATTTATGAAATTTACAATATCAAAAAATGTTATTGATAATAATATAGATTTTTTATGTTCTTATAACGATAATAATGATGCTTTTGTTCCGTATCGTGGTATTTATTTTAAAATAGATGCTGATAAACTTGTTTTGATTTCAGCAAAAAATAACTTAGCAGCTAGAATTATAATTAATGTAGATGAAAAAGATTTATCAGTAGATGAAGCAGGAATATTTTTAATTAGTTCAAACATATTAAGAACCATAATTAAAAAAATGGATAATAGAATAACATTTGAAAGTTATGGACAAAATATAAAAATTTATGACAAGACAACTAAATATACATTAACACAATTAAATTCTGATTCATATCCTTTTATCAATTTCGATTTAAAGAAAAATCAATTTACTATAAAATCAAAAATTTTAGAAGAAGCAATTAATAATGTTTCAATATCTACTTCACAAGGAACAAACGAAAGATTAACCGCGCTTTTATATAAATGTATAAATATAAAAAATACTGATATAAATAAACTACGTTTGACAGCAACAGATAGTTTTAGATTATCAAGTTTATTAATAAATATAAACAAAGAAATAAATATAAATGTTATTATTGAGGCAAAAAATTTAAAAAAACTTATTTTCAAAGATATGCCAGAGGAAATTGTAGTGTTTTTTGATGAAGAAAAAATTGGTATATCTGCTGATAACTTAGTTATTTTTACTAATTTAACAAAACTAAATTATCTTGATATAAATAATTTTATAACACCTGTTTTTTCTAAAACATTAAGTATAGAAAAAGAAGAATTTTTAAAATTAATAAATAAGGTTGTTTTTTATAACTCTGATAAAGTACGTAGATTATCATTTTTTATAAATCAAGAAGAATTAAAACTAAGTTTTGAAGTCCCTGAACTTGGTATATCTCAAGCATCAACAAAAAATATTACTTATAATGGAAAACCTTTAGAAATGGATATAGATTTTCAATTTATTAAAGATGCTGTTTCTGTATTACCAAACGGAAAAATATACTTAAAAATAAACGAGACAAATGATCGTATTTTTGTTCTTTCAGATGAAAACAAAAATCATATACAACTAATTACTCCTATAAGAAGGTATTAATATGAATATAAAAATAAAAGGTAAGTTTATCAAACTGGGACAATTTCTTAAAAAAATAGAAGAAATAGACTCAGGTGGACAAGCAAAATTATATTTACAAGAAAATAACATAAAAATAAACGGAAAAACCCCGGAAGGAAGAAGTTCAAAAATATATATAAATGATATTGTTTGAGTAAATAATGATGTATACAAAATAACAAGTATTGATTCAGAAATATAAAATCTAAGAAAAATCTTGGATTTTATTTAAAAAACTCATATTTATGGCAAAAATAAGGAAATAATTTCTTTTAAAAACAAAATAATTCAGTTTTTATTATTAATTAATAAAGATAATAAATAATTTTTCTATAATTAATATTATAGGAGGATATTATGAAATATGACGTTGTTATTATTGGTGGTGGTATTATCGGTGCTTCGATAGCATATGAACTATCACAATATAAATTGAAAACTTTACTTTTAGAAAAAAATCCAGTTTTTGCTGATGAAACATCTAGAGGTAATTCAGGAGCAATCCACGGAGGTTTTGATCCAGAACCAGGTAAAGTAGAAGCAAAATTAAATGTTTTAGGTAATCAATTATGAAGAGAAAAAATATTTAAATATTTAGATTTTCCTAGAGCACAAGTTGATTCGTTAATTTTAGCCTTTAACGAAGAAGAAATGGAACATGTACATATGCTTTATGAACGCGGAATTATAAATAAAGTTCCAGCAGAATTTATGAAAGTTCTTACAAAAGAAGAAGTTCTTAAAAAAGAACCTAATGTAAACCCAGAAGTTCGTGGAGCTCTTTTATGCACAAGTTCATGAGCAATAGATCCTGTTCGAGCAACATATGCGTTTTTAGGTGCAGCAGAAAACAACGGTGTTGAATTAAGAAATAATGCAACAGTTAAGGACATCGAGTTTGATGAAACAGACTTTAAAATTCATATAAATAAAAAAGAAGTAATAACTGCTTCTGTTGTAATTAATGCTGCTGGACACTATGCAGACATTTTAGCCGAAAAAGCAGGTTATGGTGATTTTAAACAAACAACCAGACGTGGTGAGTATAGAATTCTTGCACGTTCTGAAGGTGGTGTGGTTAATTCTATATGCTTTAAAGTTCCTACAATTCACGGAAAAGGCGTTATCGTTGCACCTATGCTAGATGGGCATGTAATGGTTGGACCTACAGCAGAAGAGGGTGTTCCAAAAGATCAAACTCGGGTTGTGACAAAAGAAAAATTTGATTATATCGGTCAAATAGGAACAAAAATTATTCCTTCACTTCGTTTAGATCGTACTATTATGACACTTGCCGGATCGCGTCCAATTGACATAGAAACAAATGATTTTGTTATAAGACCAGCAAAGAAAAATGCAAGATTTATAAATGCAGCAGGAATGCAATCACCAGCTATTGCTTCTGCTCCAGCTATTGCACAAGAAATAGCAAAATTAGTAGAAAAAGCGGGATTGGGATTAGAAAAGAAAGAACATTTCAATCCTAAATACAAAGTTAGATTTTAAAAGGAAGATATGATTAGTAAATTTAAAGGACTTACATACAAACAAATCATTGCTTTAGTTATTTTAGCAGCTTGTGATGTGTTTGTAATTGCAGCTCCATATTATATTAAAAATATAATACCTAATTTACACACATATTTGAATATACGTGAAGATCAAGTTGCTTCCCTTACATCGATAATAGGATGAGTTACCTTAGTTACTCAATTACCGGGGGGGTCCTTGCCAACAAATTCAGTTCAAGATGATTGTTGTTTATAGCAGTATTTTCAACAGGAATAATAACTTTTTGGTTTGGTGGGGTGATTTGAAACTCAAGTACATATTCAAAAGAAAGTGTGTTTATTCAATATTCAATTATATTTGGATTATGAGGTGTTTCATCAACACTAGTATTTTGAACACCTTTATGAAAACTTGTTTCCCAACAAACAACTAAGGAAAATCAAGGTTTAGCATACGGGATACAGGGAACAGCAAACGGTTTAATCGGATTATTATTTGTGTTCTTTATTGGAATTATGATTACTACATACTGAGCACCAAAGGATGTTAGTTCACATATACCATTTTCAACTTATGCATTCTTAATAGCATCATTTTTAGTGGTTACATCAGTGCTTGTATTAGTTTTAGTTCCTGAAAAACCAATGCAAAAGAATAATGATAAACTTTCTTGAGCAAAGGTTAAAAAGAACATTTTAGAGGTTTATAAAGCCTTAAAAAACTGAAAATTATGAGCTTTATCATTATTTGTAATGGGTATGTATACTTTCCAAAGTGTCTTTGCTTACTATTTGTTACAATTGATTCAAAATTCATATTCAGCACCCGTAATACTTGTAACTGTTTTGGGTGGATTAAGAACATATGGACTTAGAACGATTGTATCAACATTTATAGGTCGTTGAGCAGACAAATTCAGAAGTTATATATTATTCTTATTAATTACAACAGGAATAGGTATTATTGTTTTAGGAATTATTATTCTACTGGGATTTGCACCTAAATCAGCCTCTGTTGCTGTGATAGTGATAAGTAGTATTTTATACTTATTAGCAGGAATTTTATCTTGAGCTATGGTTACATTAAGATATACACAAGTTGGTGAAATACATATTGAAAAGAATTCTTATGCTTCATCGATTGGGATTTTATCATTCATTGGATTTTCAACAGATGCTTGATTATATAATGTAACAGCTGCAGTGGGTAAAAGATATACAGAAAATAATTCGACAAATACATCTCAAACAGGATATCAAATTATTCTTGTGATTACACTTGCAATAGCGATTATCGGACTAATTGCAGGTGTTATAGTTCATATCGCTAACAGTAAAGAACTAAAGAAACTCGGAAAAACAAATTATAGATGGAGAACATTAGAAAATGCTTAGTAAACAATTAATTTTAGGACACAGAGGTTATTCGGGTATTGCACCTGAAAACACAAAGTTGTCATTTGAAATGGCATATCAATTTAATTTTGATGGAGTTGAACTTGATGTTCATTTAACAAAAGATAAAGAACTTGTTATCATCCATGATGAAACAACAAATCGAACATCATTGACATCGAAAGAAATTGAATTTACAACATTAGCAGATCTTCGTAAAGATGATCATTCAAAATTCTTTAAATTTAAAACTCAACCACAAACAATTTTAACCTTAGAAGAATTTTTAGATGCATATATAGACAAATTTAAAGTAATTAATGTGGAAATTAAAACCGATCAAAAAGAGTATAAAGGGATTGAAGAAAAATTACATAAATTATCCGAAAAATATGGTGATAAATACTTTGAAAAAATAGTATTTTCATCATTTAATTTCCAAACCTTAAGAAATATGCACAAAATTTCTTCAAAATACCGTTTAGGATTTCTTTTTTGAACACAAACACAATTTAATTCTATTTCTGTTACAGAGATTAAAGAAATTTGCGAATTCTTAAATCCTCGATGGGTTTTATATGATAAAGATAAAGAAAAATATAAAAAAATCAACTTACCTTTGATGTTATGAACATTAAAAGACAAGAAGAAATTTGATGAATATGCTAATGATTCATTGGTTTATGCTCAAATAAGTAACTATAAATTCGAAAAGAAATAATAGAGGTTGTATGACAGATAAATATATTATTACACTTGATTCAGGTACCACATCATGTCGCACATTAGTAGTCGACCATGATGGGAATATAAAAGCAAGTGCTCAAAGTGAATTTACTCAATATTTTCCTAAATCAGGTTGAGTAGAACACGATCCACTTGAAATATGAAATACACAACTTTCAACTATGCAAAGTGCTAAACATGCAGCAAAAATTAAATCTCATGATATTGCAGCATTAGGAATTACAAACCAACGTGAAACAGTGGTTTTATGAGATAAAGAAACAGGATTACCTGTATATAATGCAATTGTTTGACAAGATCGCAGAACAGCTGAATTTTGTGACACCTTAATAAAAGATGGTAAAGAAGAAATGTTTCGTTCTAAAACAGGATTAATTATTAATCCATATTTTTCAGGAACAAAAATTCGTTGAATCTTAAAAAATATTAAAGAAGCTCAAGAAAAACTTGCACAAGGAAAATTGCTTGCAGGAACAATTGATACATGACTAATATGAAAATTAACAAATGGAAAAGTACATGCAACTGATGTATCTAACGCTTCTAGAACATTGTTATTCAACATTCATACACTTGATTGAGATCAAGAAATTTTAGATTTATTAGAAATACCAAAATCAATTCTTCCTAAAGTGAAATCATCATCAGGACACTTTGGGGTGGTAAGTCCACACCATTGATCAAATAAAGCATTAGGGCAAGTTCCTATTACAGGCGTTGCTGGTGACCAACAATCAGCATTATTTGGACAATTATGTACTGAAGTTGGTATGGTTAAAAATACTTATGGTACAGGATGTTTTACACTTGTAAATACCGGTAATGAGGCAGTTGATTCAAAAAACAAACTTCTTACTACTATTGCTTGAAAACTAGGTGATCAAAAAGTTGTTTATGCCCTTGAAGGTTCGGTTTTTGTTGCCGGTGCAGCGATTCAATGACTTCGTGATTCGGTTGGATTGTTATATAACGCAGCAGAATCAGACTTTTTTGCTTCATTAGTAAACGATGATCAAAGAGTTTATGTGGTTCCATCATTTACTGGTTTAGGAGCACCATATTGAGATTCATATTCTCGTGGAGCAATTTTTGGTTTAGAACGTGGAAGCAAACGTGAACATATTATTAAGGCAACCTTAGATTCTATTGCTTATCAATCAAATGATTTGATTTCGGCGATGCAAAAAGATTTAGGTAAACCAATTGTGGCTTTAAAAGTTGATGGAGGTGCATCTAATTCTAACTACTTGATGCAGTTTCAAGCTTCAATTTCAAATTTAAAAGTTGAAAGACCTAAAAATATTGAAACAACTGCCTTAGGTGCTTCATATTTAGCTGGTTTAGCGGTAGGTTACTGGAAAGATTTAGAAGAAATTAAACAAATAAATCAAATTGACCGTGTATTTACACCATCATTTAGTCAAGAAAAGATTAATCACTTGCTTAAAGGTTGACAAACAGCGGTTAAAAAGACATTAAATTGAACTAAAGATATAGAATAGGAGAAATATGGATTATCATTTTTGATTAACGGTATTATCAGAATTTTTAGGTACAATGGTGCTTATTATTTTAGGTAATGGTGTTAATTACTCTGTGTCTGGTAGAAAAATGTTTGCAAATCAACCAGGAAAATGAACAGTAATCATTTTTGGTTGAGGTATAGCAGTTATGGCGGGTGTTTTAGTCTCAAGATCTCTTGGTGGTTTCGGACATTTAAATCCTGCTGTAAGTATTTATGGTGCGATAAGCAATAAAGATGCAACCTTATTGATATATATACCGTTTCAATTATTAGGTGCGATGGTAGGGCAAATAGTTTTAGATTTTATAAATTGAAAACACATTCAAGAAACAGAATTATCCGCTATACGAAGTTCACATTGCACCGGACCAGCATATGATAACAAAAAAGACAAAGCATTAATTTTTAACTTTTCTTATGAATTAGTAGGAACATTAATGTTGGTTGGAGTTATTTTAGCATTTAATCGTGGTGCAGCAGCAAAAGATGTTGCTAGTTTAGGTCCTTTACCTGTAACTTGATTAGTTGTAGGTATCGGTGCTTCTATCGGTGCTTCAACTGGATATGCTATTAATCCGGCACGTGATTTTGGACCAAGAATAATTTATTGATTCTTAGAATCGATAATTCTTAAAAAACGTAAAAGTGAACATATAGGAGCAAACTGAAAATATTCATGATTACCTGTAGTAGCACCATCATTAGCAGGAGCAATAATTGGACTGTTTGCGTTAATTCATTAGAAAGTTATTATGAAGAAAATATTAAATAACCCACAAAACATAGTTGATGAAATGTTAGAGGGTTTTGTAAAAGTTAACAAAAATGTTAAAAGAGTTACTGGATTTAATGTTATTTATAATCCAAACTTTGATAAAAACAAAGTTGCTTTAATTTCTGGGGGTGGTTCAGGACACGAACCAGCACATGCCGGATATGTAGGACAAGGAATGCTTGCAGCAGCGGTTGCTGGTGAAGTATTTACATCACCTACACCTGATCAAGTTGAATCAGCAATCAACCAAATAGACTCACAAGTAGGAACATTACTGATTATCAAAAACTACACAGGTGATAAATTAAACTTTGAAATAACTAAACAACTTGCACAAGCAAATGGAAAAAATGTTGAAAGTGTTTTAGTTGACGATGATGTTGCTGTTGAAAATTCAACTTGAACTATTGGTCGTCGCGGAATTGCTGGAACAGTTTTTGTACATAAAATAGCAGGTGCGGCAGCTGAAAAAGGATTAAATTTATCAGAAGTAAAAAGAATCGCAGAAAAAGTAATTAAAAATGTAAGAACATTCGGGATTTCACTAAATTCAATTTTTATTCCTACCACAGGTAAAGAATCGTTTTCTTTAAAAGAAGATGAAATAGAATTTGGATTAGGGATTCATGGAGAACCTGGAGTAAAAAGAGAAAGAATTAAATCATCAAAAGAAATAGTTAAAGAAATGTTAGATTTAATATTAAATGATTTAGATTATAGCAATTCTGATGTAGCTTTAATGGTAAATGGACTTGGTGGAACACCAGAAATGGAATTATATATTGCTGCTAATGATATTCATAATTATCTACAAACAAAGAATATAAATATTTATAGCAGTCATTTAGGTAATTTTATGACTTCCTTAGAGATGCAAGGATTTTCTATTTCACTACTTAAATTAGATTCTGAACTAAAAGAAATGCTTGATGCACCAACCGAGGTAAGAAATTGGAAGTAAAATATCAGAACTTAGTTGATGCAATGCATCAGATAAATATAGATTTGCAAGATAATCAAGATTATTTATCTTCGCTAGATCAAGCGATAGGTGATGGTGATCATGGATTTAATATGGTGCGGGGTTTTGTTAAAGTTGCTGAAATTAGACCTAATAACCTTGATTTAAGTGGTTATTTAAATCAAGTTGGTAGAACTTTGATGTCAGTTGTTGGAGGTGCTTCTGGACCTTTGTATGGTATGGCATTTTTACAAAGTGGAAATACACTTAGAGGAAGTGAGAAGTTTGACTTTGTTGAATTTAAAACCTTAATTAAAACCTTTGCAGCTTCACTTGAAAAACTTGGACGAGTTATACTAAATGAAAAAACAATGTATGATGTTTGAAAACCACTTGCAAGTTATTTAGAAAATAAAAATAACTTGCAGCAAAAAGAAAAAGATAACTTAATAGAGTTTGTCAAATCACTTTCTGATAAAACTAAAGAAATGCAAGCAAACAAAGGAAGAGCATCATATTTAAAAGAAAGATCGATTGGAACTGTTGATCCAGGATCTTATTCAAGTTATTTAATACTTAAAAACCTAATTAAGGTGCTTTAATGAAATTGTTTATTATTGTTAGTCATTATTTAAAACTTGCACAGACTATTAAAGAATACTTGTTAAAAATGTTGCCTATAAAAAAAGAAAATGTTAAAATAGAAGCAATAGGTGGGATAAATGAAGAATTAGGTACAGATCCTTTTAAAATTTTAGAAGTAATCAAATCTAATCCTGATATAAGTGAAATATTTATCTTCCCTGATTTAGGTTCTGCTGTATTATCAGCTGAATCAATGATACCTATGATAGAGGATAAAAAAGTATTTATCAGTAAGGGAGCAATTGTTGAAAACACATTTGCTGCATATGTTTTAGCCAATGCAGGTGCAGACTTTGAATCTGTTTGTCAAGCAAGTTTAGCACCTTTACAAAAATAAAACCAAGTTTATAAAACTTGGTTTTATTAATTATCAAATGGTTTAAAAAACCAAGGAAGTGGGTACATATTTGGATTTATTGCATTCATTTTCATCATATATGAAGCAAGTGATCTAGTGTTATTTAATATTAATGGATTTTGTCCATCTCAGTTGATCCCAAAATAATTATAAAAGTTTTTGCTATAGGTTCAACTTTGTAAAAATCTTAAAGGAGCACCAGAATTTATAGTAGAAATATAAATATTATCAGCACCCATAACACCTGTACCAGAATTACCGGCATTAAAATATGCAGGTGTATATCCATCTTGTCGGTTAAATCCGACATTTTGATCACTAAAGATAGCGCGATTTAATAAATATCCATTTTCTTTTGCATAAGGATAACCATTCATTACAAACTGAGCCCGAACTGAGGTGAAGAATTCTAGATTTTGCCCATTGGTATTAAGTTTTAATGGAGGTAATTTATATCAGTTTTCAAACCATGCTGCTCGAACGTATAGTCCACTGTTATAGGCTTGTTCGATTACAGGTTTAATATCAACGATAGCAACTGTCATATCAGCAAATGCAGGATTTTGTCCATTTAAATCAAGTTGTTTTAAACCTGTTCAAACTATAGCAGCTTTAATGTTTTTTGGTGTATAAACATCGTTTTGACCAGCATCAACATTGTTTGAATAGTTATCTAAAGCGATATTCATATATCTACCTGCTTCAAAACGATTAGGTAAATTGTTTCCTTGCAGCGAATCTATATTGAATTTATTACCACCTTCAACATGGTTGTTAGTAATAATGTAAAATAAACCACTGTTTGGATCATCATTTACTTTTGCTAGCATTGTAGCAGTTCCGCGAGAATAACCAAACGTTCTAGATTTTGCATTATTAACTAAATCTATATTTACATCATTTTCTTTTCAACTACGATGTAAGAATTCGTTATCTTGCAAATACCCATCATGTAGTTTAAAATCAACATTTTGGTTTGGATTATATCAACTTAAATCGTATGCTTTCGGATCACTTATGAATGTTATCGGTTCGTTTTCTTGGTTGTAATCTAATTTTGTATAATCAAAAATATTTGTTTTTACACCAAAATTTTCTTCAACATTGTTTTCATATTCAATATGTATTGCAGCAGCATTTGATGCAAGCAGAAATGCCTTGTTTGGATCAAATTCATCAAACTTATCACTGTTATAAAATTTCGCATCACCGATTCCGTATAAGTATCTTAATAAGTTACCAACAACTAATTTATACTTTGCATCAGTTAACTCGAAAACAAAATTAATATCACCTGAGTCATTTAATGTAGTGGTCAATGAAAAAGGTATATGAGGAAGTTCTTTTGAAACTTTTTCATAAAAAACATTCGATGTATGTGAATTTATAGTGATGGTTTTTTGGGTTTTTAATTTATCGTAATCTATTTCAAAATCATATCCACCTTTATTTTGGTGATCTCTATCAGAAATTCTTGATTTTCTTTTTGCGTTTTGAACTAAAACATTTCCAAAAAGATGTAAATATATTTTTCGATGGTTTGAATTATTGGATTCAAAAGTTTTAGCAAGATATTTAGATTTTAAAGTTCAATGAGCAGCATTATTTTCCTTGTCAAAAGTTCATAATGCATCTTTATAATATAATTCAATTTCCCTACTTCTAAAAATTGAATTTTTCTTGTATACAGTTGTTAAAGGTTTTTCTTTTGAAATATCTAAATCAACTTTAACTTCATTATTAGAGTTTCCTAATAAATATCATGTTCTACCGAAAATAGTTCTTCCTGGTTTCTCGTATTTTAAGGTTATATAGATATTATCGCCTGCATGAACAAGTTTATCAAGTTTAATATAATCTTTTGCAACCGTATAATCATTGTATGTTAGCGCTCTTGGATTTATGGTAATAAATTGACTAAAATTGCTTGCAGAAAGATTTTTAGCAACAAAGATGCTTGATAAAGTTAAATCGGATTTTTTAATATTATTTAATATAACTTCAGGATATAATTTATCTTTATAATCGTTTTTTAAATTAACCAATGTGATAGAGTGATTAATATGATATCTTTTGTTTGTGTTTGTTTTATCTATAAATCCTAATTTAAATATCATCTTTCCGTATTCAGGATTTTGAACATCGTAGAAATAAATAAAATATTTTTTATTTATTTCATTCAAATTTAAATTATTTGAAACATCTGTTGATAAAGATATATCATCTTGATTGTATTCGTTTTTGTTGACATTTTCTTTTTTGAAATTATCACTTTCATCTTTAAATTCTTCGTTTTTTTCAACAGATACAGCCGTAGTGTTTTTAAAAGTAAGTAAGTAATTAAGCATTATCTGTGCATTTTGTCTCACTATATCAGTTGGATCTAAAACACTGTATTTAACTTCGTTGTGTCCTGTAAATTCAGCAAGGACTTTGCGATATTCAAAGTTTTTACTATTAATTTTATTAATGGTATCTTTATCTTTTTGATCAATTTCGTTATTTTCTCTTCGTGAAGGTGTTGGTTTAAAGTCATCATCAGTAAATTTGTTATTATTTTTAGGTTTTATATCGCGATATTGAATAGGTTTTCAATATTTGATATCTAGCGTTAAATTATCATAATCACTTTGATTTAATTTGATTTCATTACCATTTTCATCCTTAATTGAGAAAGTAATTAAAGCATTATTGGTAAAATGCTTACCAACTGATTCGATAGTGGATGATTTAGCATATATCTGATATTCACCTATTTTAGGAAGTATATAGACATCATTAAATGTATCTTCAGGGTTCCTTTGGATAATTGAATAATTATTATGTGTGTTATTTAGGTTTTTGATTTTTATAAGGTTAAAGAGTTTTGAACCAGATTTATCCTTAAAAATTTCAAAAATCTTATCAAGTGCTTTTTGCTGTTTTTGTGTTAAATTATCAATTCTATCAAAATTTTGTGTTGTAAAACGAAGCGAGATTTCTTTTTTTAATTGTCCTTTTGTAACAATGAAATTAAATATAGCAGATGATTTAGTTGGATCTCCTGGATCGATTTCGAAAAGATGATTATTGGTGGTTTTTAAATCAATCGTAGCATCAGAAGATATATTATAATTAACTCAAGGATTGTTTTCTTTAAACCACATTAAAATAATGTTTTTTATTTGCGTTGCTGAAAGTTTATTTGAATGATCTGCTGCATCATCAAGTAAAGGAAAATTTTTCTCGTTGTTTTTTGTTGTTGGTTCAACAAAAAAATCTTTATTATTAAATTGACTCTTTATTTTTTCATAAAAAGGTTCAATGTTATGTTTTCAAAATCATCATCTAAATAAACCTGCTTTTGTAAAAGCATTGTGGTATTCTTTGTATTGTCCATTGCTTCCTGTTTCGTTGTAATATTTTGTGTTACCTAAATAAATAGGGTTAACATAAAGATTTACAGGTTTATAATAATCGCTTTGTTTGAAAGCATTATTTAAGGAAATAGAAGCATCAAAAGTTTGATTATCTTCAGGTAAAAAATATATTGAGTTTAAACTTGATACATTTAATGTTTTAATTATATGATTATTAAATAGTAGTTCTATATTCAAATTTAATTTATTATTTAAATCAAAGAAAGTAGTTGAATTTTCTTTGATTTTAAATTTAAAGTAGTTGTTAATATATGTTTGTTTGATAGATAAGTTATCTTTAAGAATTTGTAATGTAATATCACTTTTTTTATAAAGACCTAAATTAAAATAATTAATATTATAGATTTCATCGAGATTTTTAATCGACGATTCATTAATAATGTTATTTACATCTTTTTCAGTATTATTAATGCTTAATTCACTTGTTACATCACCGCTTCAGACATTATTTTTAGCAGATGCATGATATGTTAAAATCAAAGTATTTTTATTATCATCTTTTAAATTTATATCAGTTAATTTATAGTTAAATTGATTACTTTTTGGCTCTTGTAACCATAATTTTGTATTTTTAAGATTAAAAGAAAGAGAAGTTAAATAACGATTTAAATCATATTTTGAGAGTCGATCATCAAGTTTTACATTAAGTTGTTTTTGTGCTTGTTTCTGATAATCATTGTTATTTTGATTATCTTTTTTATCTAATAATGAATCGAGTTTTTGCTTTCATAGAGCTAAGTTATTAATAAGTGTTTCCCTTAGATTCAAGATATGATTTAGATCGAATGTTTTAAGTTTTAAATCAGAAGAAAAAAACCTTAAAACAGCAGCAGAAAGTGAATTTAATTGATTTAAATCATCTTGACTGATATTGGATTTATCTAACTGTAATTGAGTGCTATAAGTTATGTTCAACTTGTTAAAAATATCTATAAACGAACTTAATTGATTGGTCTTTTGATTAATATCAGCAGCTATTTTTTGTGTTGATATATATTCATCAAGTTGCTTTTTTAAATCATCTGAAAAATTATTATTATCTTTGATTTTGTTAAACTCAGATAAAGCATTTTGGTAAACTTGATTACCGTTTATATTGTTTAAAAAAGAAGAAATTAAACTTATATATGTATTTAGTTTTTCTAGATAATTGTTATCTGTGACTATATTTTCAATGTTTTTTAATAATTTTGAATTAGAAGCATCATCAAATGAATTTTTTGAAATTTGTTCATCTAATTTAGTTTTATTATCGCTGTTTATATAGTTAATATCATTATCTGTTTTTAATTGATTATATTTATCTAAAAGTATATTTAATTTTTCTTTTTCTTTGTTTAATTTATTTGCTCTACTTAAAAGTGTATTAATTTCATTGGAAATTAATACATTATCAATAGCATTAATAAATTGTGATTTAGTATCGTTTGTTAAAAGATTGAATGAAGTTATTTGATTTTTTGCTTGATTTTTAAGATTGTTTAGTTGAGTATTTGATTTATTTTTGTTTTTTAAACTATCAATTTCAGCATTTATTTGCTCTAAAATACTTTGATATTGTATAGTCAATTTGTTAATATCATCAAACTTTTTTGTTGATATATTTAATGTGTTAAATTGTTCAAAATATTGCTTGAGTTCTGGAACATTTTGATGAGAATTTTTGATATTGGAAATTTCATCAAAAACAAATTTATTTGACTGTAAAATAGTCAAAAAAGAATTAAAACCGTTAATTCCATTTTGTTTTAGTAAAATTTGTAAAAATTTATCATTTGATAAATCATAATATGAAGAAAATTTACTTATTTCTTGTAAAAAAGTGTCATATTTTGCTTTAAATTTTACATAATTATCAATGGTAGAACTAATTTGAGCATCTTCATTAATAATTTTGTCCTTATATTCATCTATGTTTTTTGAATTCACACTTTTCAATTGATTAAGCAACTGGTTAATTGATTCATCTACATTTATATTTGAATTGATTAACGTAAAATATTTGGAAATATTTGCATCTGATAAATATGTTTTTAACTGTGAAACCTTTAAAAAAGCATTTTTTCAGTCCGTTAAATAATTTTTAAAAGATGTTAAAAACTTATTGAAATCTTTTTCTTTTACATCCTTTATAATCTTTCTTAAATCAGGTTTATAAGCGTTTGTTTGTGTTGGTAAACCTTTTCATTCTATAGTTTGTTCTATTTTAATAACAGACTGATTTTGATATTTCTTTTGTGATTCCAATGTTAAATTATTATGAGTTAAACCCACTCCTAAACCTACTGCTGTTGCTAAAACAGCAGAAGATGCTAATGTAGCAGCAGTTATAATTATTTTTGTTTTCTTTTTCATAATTACCTATATTTATATATTTATATTTTAGATTATTTAAAAATATAATGAAATTTCTTATAAAGTTCGCATTTAGTCCTTTTTTTGGTTCTCTTTCGATAAAAATAAATAATAAAAATGCAACTGCATTTATAAATAATTAGAAAAATATAAAAAAGTATATAATATAAAAATATTTATATAATGTGAAATTAGGAGAAATGATGCTTAAAATTTTAGAACACCCACTTATTAAAATAAAACTTACTAAATTACGTGATAAAAATACATCACACAAAGAATTTAGAAGTAATTTAAATGAAATAGGTTCGCTAATGGTTTATGAAATTATGCGAAATTATAAAACAAAACCTAAACAAATTACAACTGCTTTAGGACAGGACTTTGTTGGTGATACATTTTCAAATGAAATAGTTTTGATACCCATTTTACGTGCTGGATTAGGTATGACAGAAGGTTTACTTAATTTAATTCCACAAGCAAGAGTAGGACACATTGGAATGTATCGAGATGAAGAAACCTTACAACCAAACGAATACTTTTTTAAGATGCCTAATGTTCCAAAAGATAGTTTAATTATAGTAGTTGATCCGATGCTTGCTACAGGAAATTCAGCAGTAGATGCGATTAGACGGATTTATCAAGAGGGTTATACAAATGTACAGTTAGTGTGCCTAGTTGGAGTTAAAGAGGGTGTTAATAATGTTTTAAGTCATTTTGGAGAAGACTTTCATATATATTTATCTGCACTTGATGCTAGGTTGAATAATAAAGGTTATATCGAACCTGGTTTAGGTGATGCAGGGGATAGAATTTTTGGAACAAAATAGGAGCAGAATGTCTTATAAATTTGAAGAAATAGAAAAAAAATGACAAAAATATTGACTTGATTCTAAAAATTTTGAACCTTCAAATAATTTTACATTACAAAAGAAATACATAGTTAGTATGTTTCCGTATCCTAGTGGGAAAATCCATATGGGACATGTTAAAAATTATGCTATAAGTGACGCGATGGCACGTTTTTATCGTCGTCAAGGGTTCAATGTATTTCATCCATTTGGGTGAGATGCGTTTGGTTTACCTGCTGAAAATGCAGCAATAAAAAATAATATTCATCCTAAAAAATGAACTTATGAAAATATTAAAAATATGGATGCTGAGTTAAAAAGACTTGGTTTATCTTTTGCCTGAGATCAAGAATGTATTACAGCAGATGCAACATATACAAAATGGGAACAATTTTTATTTATTCAACTTTGAAATAAAGGTTTGATTTATAAAAAGAAGAGTTTGCTTAATTGATGCGAAAATGATAATACAGTTTTAGCAAATGAACAAGTAGTTGATAATAAATGTTGACGTTGCAATGAAAATGTTGTGCAAAAAGAAATGGATACATATTATTTAAAAATAACTGAGTATGCTGATGAACTTTTAAATGATTTGAAAACATTAGAAAATCATTGACCCCAACAAGTTTTGACAATGCAAAAAAATTGAATTGGTAGAGAAGAAGTATATAAAATTATCTTAGAATCTGCAAATAAAGATTTTGAAATAGTTGTTTTTGAAAAAGATTATCAAAATATTGTAAATGCAGACTTTTTGGCTATAAATTTTAAACACCCACTTGTGAAAAAACTAAAAAATCAGGGATTTTTTAACGAAAAAAAACAAAAAATACTTGGTGAAATAAATAATTGTGTGATTAACAAAATTTTTGGTAAGAAATTGTCAATAAAAACACCATTTCAAGTTATTAATCCAGTTACTCATGATTTTTTAGACGTTTATATATCAGATTTCGCAAGTTTTTCTGCAAAAGAAGCACAATTTGCTTCAAGTAAGAATGAAAGTCATTTATCATTTATGAATGCAAATAGCATAAATGTAAAAAATACAAGTAAAAATTATGTTGTTTTAGAAAGTGAATTAAAAAAGGTAGTTCGATATAATCTTAGAGATTGAGGAATTTCAAGACAAAGATATTGAGGAACACCAATTCCGTTGATTCATTGTCAAGTGTGTGGAACTATACCAGTTCCCGAATCGGATTTACCTATATTATTACCCGAAAAAGTTGAATTCACTGGAAAAGGAAATCCTATTTTAACAAACAATGAATGAGTAAAGATTAAATGCTATCGTTGTGGTATGGGTGCAAAACGAGAAACAGATACACTTGATACATTTTTTGAATCAAGTTGATATTGAATGAGATATACAACACCGCAAAAACAAAGAAATAACAACTTATTTATCAATGAAAATCTAAATTACTGAAATCAAGTAGATGAATATATTGGTGGTATAGAACACGCGATTTTACACCTTTTATATGCTAGATTTTTTTCCAAAGCACTTTCTGACCTTGGTTTAATAAATTATCGCGAACCTTTTTTAAATCTTTTAACACAAGGAATGGTGTTAAAAGATGGTGCAAAAATGTCGAAATCAAAAGGTAATGTAGTTGAACCAAAAGAAATGATAGAAAAATATGGTGCAGATGCAACCAGATTGTTTGTTTTTTTTGCTGCTCCACCAGCAAAAGAATTAGATTGAAGTGATGCAGGACTAAATGGATGTTTTAAGTTTTTGAATCGACTAAGTGATAGGATTAATGAATTGCCTGAAAATACAACCTTAGATGAAATAAATATAGAAAAGTTATCTTCACAAGAAAAGAATGCAAGAAGAAAACTTTATCAAGGGATGCAAAAATATTTAGATGTCTTTAACAAAAGAGAAAATGAATATGCATTTAATACTGTTATTGCATGAGTAATGGAAACATTTAATGAGTACGATACGATTAAAGATGTTGCTTTATTAAAAGAGATGTATTATGTCGTTTTGAATATTTTAGAACCTTTTGCTCCACACCTTGCTTGAGAATATTCAGAAAAATATTTTAATTTAAGAAACTTAGATGATTTTAGTATAGATGAATCAGCATTAATTGTGAACGAATTAAGTTATGGTATAACCGTAAATGGTAAAGTCCGCGGGGAAATATTGGTTGATATAAATTCAAGCGAATCAGAAGTTATAGAGAAAGCACAAAAAGAAGTTACAAAATGATTAGAAGGAAAACAAATTATTAAAAAAATATTTATACCTAAGAAATTAATTAATTTTGTCATAAAATAAGGAGAATAATGAAAAATAAAAACATATACCCATTATTAGTTGTTGATACAAACTGAATGTCTTTTCCAAAAGGTATTCATCAAATAGAAACAGATGCATTTAATTTGTATTCATCTGGCGCTTTAGTTATTCCTAAAACAAATATAGAACATAAATTTGTTATTTCGTTTACAAATAATGAGCATGAATTAGAAAGTAAAGCAGTATTTGTTAAATTCTTAAAGGCAGAACCACTTGAACCTCCTGTAAAAGATTCAGAACGAGATCAAAAATGTATGTTGACATATGAAGTTTTAGGTTTTTTTAACATAAAAGAATATGGTTTCGCAGAAACAGATGAAGATGGTTATGTTTTGTTAGAAACTTATCAACCTGTTAAAGAAGGAGATGGAGATAAACTATATGAAGAACAATTAGTCAGAGTTTGTTCGGGTGAAGTAAAGTTTGTTCCTGAAGAACCTAATTCTGATGAAACAAATGAAGTTTATAAATTTGACTTATTACCACAAAATCATGATTTAGATGCAATGCTTTCTGCTTTAAAAGGGATAAGGGATACTGAAAAAATCCCTGGTATAAAAGAAACACAATCAGTTAATATTATTTTTCAATATAATCCGATAACAAAAAAACCATATACAACCGATGACCTTTCTGCACTTATTAATTCATATTATCCGAACTTTGAATTAAAAACAAGAGAAGAAAAAATTAAGTTTTTATTTACTTTTTTATCATTTTTATCACCCGAAATAAATGAAAAGTTTGCTGCATTTTATAAATTTAACATTATTTCTTTAATGAAATTAATTGCATCCGCAACAGGTATGATGAGTCAAAATGTTGATATAGAATCACAAATGACTCAAAAGATGACAGATAAAATGGCAAGTCAACATAAAGAATATGTACTTCGTGAAAAATTAAAATATATACAAGATGAATTAGAAGGAATGAATGTTGATCCAAGCGATGATGATGATTATGCAAAAGAGTTAAAAGATAAAAATAAATCTTTCCGTTACCCTGAATCAGTAAAAAAAATTATTGCTGAAGAAACAAAGAGAGCGAACGAAATGATGGCTACATCACCAGAAGCAAATATTTCAAAAACTTATGTCAATCATCTCAAAAGACTACCATGAAGACTTACACAAAAAGAGTTATTAGATTTAGATCATGCTAAAAAAACTCTTTCTAAGTATCATTATGGACTTGAAGAAGTTAAGCAACGTGTTTTAGAATATATCGCTGTTATTATTAATACAGAAAGAAATAAAAAGAAAAAAGAAAATAAATTACCTTATGATGAAAATTATGAGATTGATATGAATTTGTTTAAGGATTCTAATAAACAAAATGATAAAACATTTAATAATGTCCCTATTATTTGTTTAGTTGGGCCACCTGGGACAGGAAAAACATCGCTTTCTAAAGCAATTGCAGAATCATTATCCAGAAAGTTTGTAAAAATTTCTCTTGGAGGAGTGCATGATGAAAGCGAAATCCGTGGACACAGAAGAACCTATGTAGGAGCAATGCCGGGAAAGATTATTAAAGCTATTTCACAATGTTCTGTTTCTAATCCAGTTATCTTATTAGATGAAATTGATAAAATGGCTTCAACAAATAAAGGGGATCCGGCATCTGCGATGTTAGAAGTTTTAGATCCAGAACAAAATACAAAGTTTCAAGATCACTACTTAGAACATGAATACGATTTATCTAAAGCAATTTTTATTGCGACTGCTAATTATTACGAAAACATTCCTCATGCTTTAATAGACCGAGTTGAAGTTATCGAATTATCTGCTTACACATTAACTGAAAAATTAAAAATTGCACAGCAACACTTGATGCCAAAAGTAACAGAACAAGTTGGGGCAAGTAGCAACTTTATGCAGATTTCTGAAGACACAATGAAATACATTATTCAAAACTATACCAAAGAAGCCGGAGTTCGTGGATTAAAACGTGTCTTAGATAAATTAGCACGCAAATTCGTGCTTAAAAAACTCGAATTACCAAAACTAAAAAATAAACAATTCGAGGTAAAAATAAATGATTTAAAAGAACTTTTAGGACCCGAAAAATTTAAAGATAATGAAAATGATGGATACAAAACCCCTGGTGTAGTTAATGGTTTAGCATATACATCAGTTGGTGGATCAACCTTGCAAATTGAAGTTAATACTTATCCAGGAAAAGGAGAAATTAAATTAACAGGTTCATTAAAAGATGTTATGAAAGAATCTGCTAATATATCACTTTCATATGTGCGTGCAAATGCTGCTAGATATGGTATTACAGACTTTAATTTTGATGAAACAACAATTCATATTCATGTGCCTGAAGGAGCAGTACCAAAAGATGGCCCAAGTGCAGGAGTGACATTTACCACTGCATTAATATCAGCATTATCACAACGAATTGTATCATCTGAAATAGGTATGACAGGTGAAATAACTCTTAGAGGTAATGTTTTAGATATCGGTGGCCTAAAAGAAAAATCATTTGCTGCCGCTTCTAAAAACTTAAAATATGTTTTTATACCTACAGGAAATGTAAAAAACTTAATTGATGTTCCTATGGAAATTAAAGAAAAGTTAACTTATATTCCTGTATCTAATTATGAAGAAATATATGAAGTAGTTTTTGAGAAGAAGAAACCCAAAAAACAATTAGAGTTTAAGCAATAGTGAAAAAACATTTTAGTGAAAAATCATTTACTTTTTTCACTATTAACTTTATTGTTGGTTTAGGTTTCCTTACAACTTTTTCAGAAATACTAAATATAGGATTTTACGGATATTTAGTTATTGCTCTTTGCTTGCTTACAATGACAGGAACAGCATTAGTATTTGCTCGTTTGGGGAATGCTTTTAAAGAACATTATGGTGGTTCATATGCTTATGCAAGACACCTTGATTCAACCTTGTTTGAAGAACAGTCAAATGTTGAAAACAAATGATATAAATTTAAAAAAGGTTTTGTAAAGAATTTTTGTTATTTCATTGGTTGAAATCAATTCTTACAATCACCTGTTTTATCATCTGTGTCACCTTTGTTTTTAGCGCAAACTTTTGAATTAGTAATACCTAAAACTATTTCAAATTATATAACTATAATATGGATTATAAGAGTCATTGCATTTATCTTCTTTGGTGCATTGATATTGATATCAACCAAAGGATTATCACTTAATACAAAAGTTGTATTTTTAACATCTGCTGTAAAATGAGCATTTTTGTTGATAGGTTTTGTAAACTTAGTATATCTTTCGGTTATAAAACCTGGTGGATATACAGTTGTTTATGAAACAACAAAAAAAGCAACATCTACAATGATTTTTGGAAGTATTTTAGTTTTTATTTTTGCTTTTGCAGGAATTGAAGATATGGCTTCTATGGCAAAGGACGCAGAATTTAAAAATTTTAAAAGAATTTTATTTGTTTCCCTAGGAATTGTAGCAGTTGTTTACCTAGCATTTTATAGTGTTTATTTAGCAATAAAGTTTGATTCAAATAACAATGAATTTTCACAAATTTATTATCTTGTAATGAATATTACAGGAACGATTGTGTTTATTATTGGATTTATATTTAATGATATAGGGTATAAAATTACACAAACGGTATCTACAGCAAGAAAGTTAATTCCGCTTGCATTAGATAATCATATTAATCCAAAATATGCAGATCATAATAAACACGGTGAATACCGTAATGCAATCATTTTAACAGCAGTTATTACATTTATAGCAATGCTTGTTTTATGATTAGTACCAACCCTTTTAAGCAAAACAAAAGATAATGATAACCCGTTCTTTACAGCTGTTATAAAAGTAAATAGTTTAGCACTGTTAATTGAAGATACTTTAACAGCTGTTGTAGCATTAATTTTAGAAAAAAAGAAACAAATATCTAAAATCCCGTGATGAGAAAAAACAATATATATAGTTAATATTTTATGAATTTCAACTTTAATTTTATTTTTCTTAGTACCAAACATATTAGGTAACAACTGAGATGAGACCAACACCTTTGTTGTAGTTGTATATCTATCATTTGTTTTGATAGGATTTATAATAAAATGAATGTGAATTTATAAACAAAAGAAACCGAACAACTTAAAAAAGATAATTTTTTGAAAGGAAATATGGAACAAAAGAAAAAAGAACAACGTTTAAAAGAACTTACAGAATTACAATATAAAGTAACTCAAGAAGGATATACAGAACATCCATATTCGAATGAATATGATGAACATTTTGAAGAAGGAATTTATGTGGATATCGTTGATGGAACACCACTTTTTAAATCACAAGATAAATTTAATTCAGGATGTGGGTGACCAGCATTTAGTAAACCGATAGATGAATATGTTGTAACAGAACATAGCGATTATTCACATAATATGATTCGAACTGAGGTAAAAAGTAAAAATGCTAATTCACACTTAGGACATGTATTTAATGATGGTCCAAGAAAATTAGGTGGACTTCGGTACTGCATTAATTCTGCATCATTGCGTTTTATTCCCGTAGATAAATTAAAAGATGAAGGTTATGAAGAATACCTTGAATTATTTAAAAAATAACTGTAAAGCACTATAATGTGCTTTTTGTTATTTCAAAATATAAAAAATAAAGTAAAATAACTATATGAATTTTAATGGTTCAAAAGTAGATGATTCAAACGAAGATAAGGATGTTTTAGATAACCTAATTCTGCTATCTCAATCAGGAAATGATGAACTAAAAAAAGAGCAAAAATGATTCAAAAAGAACATTAATTCAGCTTATAAATATCAGCAAAATGTTAGTATCGAATCCAAATTAATAGAAAAACAAGAAGTTTTTGATTTCGATTTTAATTATTTGTATAAAGAATTATTACAAGGTTATATAGACTTAAAAATTAAATTCGATAAACAAAACGACTCATATGTAGATGATATAGAATTTATTGAAAAAGATAAAGCACAATATTTAATTGATACATTAGCTTCAGAAGAACACAATATATCAAATACTACAAAAGTAAGAATAAAGAAAAAGAAACTTGGAGGTAGTGATGAAAGTTAATATTGCAATAGATGGGCCATCTGGAGTAGGTAAATCCACAGTAAGTAAGCAAATAGCAAGCAGATATGGTTTCACTTTTATAAATAGTGGTAGTGTATATCGGGCAATCGCAAAAAACACCATTGATAATGGTGTTGATTCTCGTGATCAAGAAAATGTTATTAAGACATTACAAAAAGGTATGATTAAACTGCTAGAAAATGACAGAATTGAATTAAAAGGAATTGATGTATCAAAAGCTATAAGGGCCGATTATATCTCACAAATAACTCCGTCTGTGGCTAAAATTCCTGCAGTGCGAGAGTTTGTGGTTGATTATATTCAACAACTTACTAAAAAACGTAAAGGATATATTATCGATGGGAGGGATACAACTTTTAAAATTATGCCCCATGCTGAAGTAAAAATCTTTTTATGAGCAGAAGAAGAAGAAAGAGCAAAGCGTAGAATGAAGCAAAATCAGGAATTAGGTTATAATACAGGTTTTGCAGAAGTGCTTTATGAAGTAAAAAAACGAGACGAACAAGATATGAATCGTGAAGTTGATCCGTTACATAAAACTGAAGATGCAGTATTTATTGATTGTACTAATTTAGAGATAGAAGAAGTGATAGCAAAGATTATGGATTTGGTTAAAGAAAGGTCAAAAGATGCATAATACAGTTGCAATTATCGGAAAACCTAATGTAGGAAAAAGCACCTTATTTAATCGTATTATAGGTAAAAAGATATCAATTGTTTATGACCAACCAGGTGTTACAAGAGATAGATTGTATGAAAAAATTACTTGATCAGGTCATGAAATCAAATTAATTGATACCGGCGGAATTGAAATTGAAAATAAACCTTTTCAAGAACAAATCCAGATTCAAGCAAAAATAGCGATTGAAGAAGCAGATGTTATTGTTTTTATTTTTGATGGGACAAACGAAATAAGTAATGATGATTTATTCATAATGAATATTTTAAGAAAGAGCAATAAACCTATTATTGCTGTGGCAAACAAGCTAGAAAACAACCAGCAATTTGATTATGGATGATATGCTTTAGGAGTTGAGCATATTTATTCTGTTTCTGCATTACAGGGTGAAGGTGTTGGTGAAGTTTTAGATAAGTGTTTAGAATATCTTGATTTCAGCGATGAAGACCAAAATGATTATTTTAATTTAGCGATTATCGGAAAACCTAATGCTGGTAAAAGTTCGCTACTTAATAACTTGACTAAAGAGTATCGTTCAATTGTTTCAGAAATTGCAGGAACCACACGAGATAGTGTTAAATCAACTGTTGAAATAGACCATAAACTATATAATGTGATTGATACAGCAGGAATAACAAAAAAATCAAAATTAATTGAAAGTGTTGATCATTATGCTTTAATGCGAGCGATGAATTCGCTATCAGAAGCTGATTTGTCTTTGATAGTAATCGATGCGACACAACAAGAAGTATCACATTTTGATTCTAGAATTATAGGATATGCATTAGAGAATGAAAAACCAATAATTGTGGTAATAAATAAATGAGATTTAGTTGAAAAACAAACAAATACAATGGCTGATTATGAAAAGAAAATGAGAAATAAATTTCATTTTGTTCCATGAGTTCCTTTTGTATTTATTTCAGCAAAATTTAATCAAAGAATTAATAAGTTGATAGTAACTTTATCAGAAGTTCGTGAAAATATGGAAAGAGATATAAAACCGTCGTTGCTTTCTAATTTAGTGCTTGAAACACAACTTATTCAACCAGCACAACCGTTTAATGGTGGAAGATTAAATATTTATTATGTTCGTAAAGAATTATCAAAAATACCTACTTTTACATTCTTTGTAAATAATAAAAAATTCTTACACTTTTCATATCAAAGGTTTTTAGAAAATCAATTGAGAGCTACCTTTAATTTCAAAGGTTGTCCAATTAAGATGTATTTTAAGAATAAGAATGGGTTGGAGTAAAATTGGTTGATAAAAACTAGAGTTAGTTAACATTTTCTTTAAGAAAAATAATTAAAATAAAGTAAAAGGTTATAGTGGCATTGATTAGAACCTAAATTTTTGCTGTTTTTATACCTAGCAAAAAAAACGGCATATTTTTAAAATAAGACGCCGAGTGGTCCCTTAGGCGTCCTACTTATGAATAGTATAAGGATTTTATTTATTAATGTGGTATTAAAGAAAGAAAATTTACATAATACTTTAAAATCTAAATATTCTCATATCATTTTTTAATTTTTTTCGCCATTAATTTTCTTCTTTCAGGCAAAAATTTATCTTTATAATCTTTATATGTTCAGTTTATTATATCTTTTGGAATACAGTTTTCATCGAGATTTTCATCCAATTCTTCTAAGGAAATCTTTCTACCAAGGAAAAGAGAATTATTTGTTTTTATATCTTGAATTATTTCTTTAAAATATACATTAGGTGCTTTGTCTTTGATCTTAATATTTATATTCTTTTCTAAATATACTAAGTTAGCAGAATGGTTGTATCATTTTTTCTCAGATAAAAATGAATATTCATTAAATTCATTAGAAGAATTAATTAAATATTGTTTGGGAAAAATATGGTGTTTGTCACTGATTAAATTTTTTAACATATCCTCTTGTGTTAATCAAGGAGTAAGAAATCCTTTATTGCCGTTAGCAACTGAGGCGGCATAATAACATTTTAGAAATGGATTTTCTTGTATACTTGTATCTAAGAGTTCAGGAAGTCTTAGTTCTCAAAAATCAGTTGTCAATTCTGTTTGATCTATTTTTCTTAATATCACTTCGATTCCTAATTCTTTTATATTTCTTAAATCATTAATAACTTGATCAACATAACTATCTTTATATCTTTTTGTTAATAAAGACATTATATACCATTTAACAGTGTATTTTTTAACTTCTTCCATACCAAGACGAGAAAGTTTTCTAAGCTTTAAAAAGACTATATAAGCAATATTTATTACAACAGAATTTTTATTGATTTTTATATTTTTAAATCCTATATTTTTGATTGCTTGTGTAAAAGTATTGAAATTATATTTGTCTATAAAACTCGAAATTCCATTAATAATTTTTTCAAAATTACTTTGTATATTTTCTGGAATATATTCTCTTTTTTCGAAATCCCTACCAGATAATAATTCAACAAGATCGCTCATTTTTGCTCTATCAAAAATATGAGAAAATGAAACAAATAATATATCATTCACTGATGGTTTATAAATATAATCATTATTATTTATATTACTAAGTCAAGTAATTTTCTGACCCATTTCAGTTTTAAAAAAATCTGGATCAATTTTTTCAATCTCTCTGTAAATATTATTATCGGTTTTTAGGATTTCAGAAAAATAATTCATAACTCTAATTATATTTGTTCCGTAATTTTTATTTGCAGAAATTTTACTTATTGAATAATCCAAAAGCTTTAAAGGTGTCCCTTTGGAATTTATCCTTATAAAAATTTCTGTAAGCGTTTCCAGATCAACATATTCTTTTATTTCAATTACCCCAATATTAGTTGATCATATTTTATGTTTTAAATTATCTATTTTGCTATCGATATCTTCCATAGTTATTTCTGGATTATCATTAATATATTTTTGACAAACTTTATAATGAGAATGACCTTTAAATATATCTGAAATATCAGATATTCATTTTTTACTATTTTTTGTATATGCATTTTGTATTTTAAAAATCTCTTCATTTTTCTTAGGGAAGGGGTTAAAAGAAACAATTATTCTTCTTTTTTTATAATTTTCATCCAAGACTTCTAAACCATTAATTATTGCATTTAGAGCAGTTAACCTTTGTTGACCATCAATCAAAACAGTTTCAAAATCATCATTTGAAACATAACTCTTCCGTTTTATATCATTATTACGAGGTCTGTTTGTTATTATATAACCTATTGGGAAACCATGATATAAGGAATCGAACAAATCACTTACTTGTTTGTCTTTTCAAACATAAGGTCTTTGCATTTCGGGAATTATAAGTTTATCCTGAGAAAGTTCATAAATAATATCTTTAATTGTTCTTTGTTTTAGTTCATATTTAGTATTATTTTCCATAATCTTCCTTGTATAAATGTGAATATTTCCTTTATTATATACAAAAAAAAAAAAAAAAAAAACAAACCACAAATTTTTGCACCGGAGCTTGTTATTTGTTTAGTAGTTCGTTTTCTTTTTCTTTGGTTAATTGAACGACTTTTTCAATTAATAAATCTACTTCTTTTTGAACAGCATCTAAGTATTTCTTTTCTTCATCCTCAGAAAGTTCTTCATTTGCTTTAATCATCTTATTTATTTCTTGACGAGCATTACGGATTCCTATTTTAGTTGCTTCAGTTAGTTTTGCTAAGTTCTTGATCATCTCTTTACGACGTTGAGTTGTTAAAGATGGAAATGTAAGTCTAATTTGATTACCTTCATCAACGGGGGGAATCCCAAGATTTGCTTTATCTAAAGCTTTAGCAATTTCTTTTACTGATGCCATATCATAAGGCTTAACTAAAAGTTGTTGTGGTTCAGGAACTGAGATGTTTGCTAATTCATCAAGTGGAGTGGGAACATCATAATAGTTTACCCGAATCCCTTTAATAAGTTGTGGATTGGCTCTACCAGTAGAAATTTTTGACATCTCAAATTTAAAATGACTAATTGCTTTTTCAGATTTTTCTTGTAGTTCTAATAAATAAGTTTCTATATCCATTATTTAATTACCTCTGTGTGTGTTATTTGTCCTTTTAAAACTTTTAATATTGAATCTTCTTCGAGTAAGTTAAATATAATTAAATTAATATTGTTATCACGAGCCATACTAGTGGCAGTTAAATCCATAACTTGTAATTTTTTTTCAAGTATTTCATTATATGTAATTTTATCATATCTTTTTGCATTCGGATTTGTTTTAGGATCACTATCATAAATCCCATCGGTTCCATTTTTACCCATTAAAATAACTTCTGCACCAATTTCAGATGCATATAATGTAGATGCAGTATCAGTGGTGAAATAAGGGCGACCAGTTCCACCGACAAAGATTACAACCTCTCCATCTTCAAGGTATTTCATTGTTTTTTCATTTACATAGTTTTCCGCAACACGAGCATCAATGTTCAATGAACTTTGCACCCTTGCTTTAAGTCCCACAAGCTCAAAACCACTACGAAGCGCTAAACCATTCATTATGGTAGCGAGCATCCCGATGTAATCGGCACGATTACGAGGAATACCATTTTTTTCAGCAGATGCACCTCTTCAGAAATTACCACCACCAATAACAATAGACACTTGTACACCTTGCTTTACAATTTCTTTTAATTGTATGGCAATTTTCTTAACAAGTGCGTTATCAATTGCTAGGTGTTTTTCTTTGTTAGCAAAACCTTCACCAGAAAGTTTTATTAAGATTCGTTTATATTTAATCATTTTTCCTCTAATATAATTTATTTATCATATTATAAACAAATTTTATGAATTGTTATATTTAAATATAAAAGGACATTTAAAAATGTCCTTTTATTAATTCTTGTTATCATTTTTTATTAAAATTTTAAGGTATTTATAAAAGTTATTTGTATTTTTATGACAAGTGAATTCAACTTTTTATATTACGACTTTATGTGTTTATATAATAAACTTATACATCAGCTTTATCAGTTGTTATAATTGAAGGTAAATATTTATAAAGATTCAAAATTTCTTGTTTTGTAGCTTTTTTAATCGTTGCTGATTTGCTTTTGTCAATATATTTTATGTTCATTAACAATTTTGGGTCTCTATTTTTATAATCCAAAGGAAGGTTTTTCACCTAATAAATAAAAATCAACAACAAAAAATGTCAATAAAGTAGGACGCCGGGGTGGTACCACCCCGGCGATTTTTTTGATAAAAAAGGAGTAAAAATATGGCAAAACACCTAACTCACGAACAATGAAAATTTTGAATCGAAAAATATCAAAGTTGTAAATCTAAAATTGAAGTAAATATTTTTTGAATTGAATTTTGCAAAATTAGAAATACAAAATTAACAAAAGAAGTAATTAAAAATTTCAAAAATAAGATAAAAATGTACAATTTAAATATGAATTTGAGCAGCAAGACGGGAAAGTCTTTGAAGAAAAATAAAGGTGTCGGAAGAAAGAAAATTAAGTTAAACATTAAATACGATGAACTGAATAATTACAGCAAAGAGTTCGTGATAGAAATTTTGAAAATTTTTACTGAATCCACAAATAATGAAATAGATTTAGATGAAGCAATTTCAAAAATTAAGAAGTTAAATTCTTATGTTTCGTTAAACAAAATTCTTTACCTTTTAGGTATTTCAAGAACTAGTTATTTCAGATGAAAGAAACAAATTAATTTACCAAAACCAGAAGCTAAAAATACTTCTGATGAAGAACTTGTTATTAAATCTTTCAAAGAAAATAAAGGTTTATATGGTCGTGTAAGATTATCGATTTACATCTACAAAAAATATAAAATAAACCTAAATTACAGGAAAATAGGGAGAATAATGAACAAATTTTCTTTAAAATGTCTCGTTAGACAAAAGAAAAGAAAAAAAGAAAAAAAGGATACAAATGTAAAATTTATCGATCTTGTGCAAAGAGATTATAACGGTGAAAAGAATAACATTGTTTCTACAGATGTTTCATATATTACTGCTCCAAAAGATTCAGAATCAAATCATTTATATTTATCAGTTGCAATACATCACAAAACAAAAGCTGTTGTGTCTTGAAACCTTTCAGAAACAAATGACACAAAACTTGTTATTGAGCATATTTCAAAAATTCATTTTAAAGATAAATGAATACTTCATTCCGATCACGGATATCAATATTCTTCAAAAGAATATATAAAGTTAACACAAAAATTAAATGCTCAAATTTCAATGTCACGAATAGGAAATTCATTAGACAACAGAGAATCAGAATATTTCTTTTCTGTTATAAAATCAGAATGCTTAAATTTATACAACTTAAATAAATTAACATTTAACGAAATTTATCAATTAATTGATGAATATATAAATTTTTATAATAAAATTAGATTCCAATCAGTTTTAAATTGGAAAACTCCACAACAATGTTGGAGAGAATTCAATTTTTAACAAAACACATTTTTAGTACCACAAAAGTGTCCATGTTTACAAATTATTTTCACCTTTACTTTTATAGTCAGGAACTAATACCAAATTTGGAATTTTATCATCGTTTACTCAAACCTCATACATTAATAAATTTTTCGTTTTAAAGAATTCAACAATATCTTGGTTATTTAAATAAATTTCTTTAATCTTTTCTAGATTAATTTCCTTTAATTTTTCTTCTGTTAAATTATTTATATCAAAAACTACCTTGTCTTTGAACAAATTATAGTATTTCTTGACAAAAGACAAATTAAACTTATCTAAAAACCGTTTATTTAATTCTTCAACTGAATTAATATATGAATATTTATTTTTTAATAAATATTCAAATTTACCAGCATCTTCTTTATTGTTTTTCCACATATAATAAAAATAATTATCGTTAATATCTTTAATCATATTGTCTTTTTTATAAGACAGTATATATGAATAAAAATTGCCTATATCATCTTTATTATATTTATTAGAGTCTTTTTGTGAATATGAGCAAGAAGTAACAAGTAAAGAGAAAGAAGCAGAAGAAATAGATAATATTTTTTTAATCTTATTTTTCAATATAATATCTCCTTATCATAAAATTTTGTAAGAAATTAATTACCTATATGATTTCTTACATTTTTATTTTATAAGAAAAGAAGAAAGTAATCTAGAAAAAGATATAAAAAGTCATTTAAACTTTTTATATCTGCAATTTTATGGAAAAGAAATATGCACTTATACTTACTATACAAATTACACCAGCACCTTATTAATAATTTCTTTAGCCTTTATTTTATTATTTTTAGCTAGTTCTTTTTTATAATCGCTATAATTAATTCTATTTATCTTATCTAAATTATTTTGCGCATAAATAGTATTTAAATAAGTAAATAAATAGTTATATGATGCAACATTAAATGCTATATTAGCATCTACATCATACCCCAGCAAGAATCCATCAAGTAATGTATCTTTTGCTTCACCATTACTTAACACAGTATACCACCCCAGCACTTCGTTATTTAGTTTTTCATTAGCATCCTTATACATAAACTCGAAATTACTATTTTTACCATAAGGTAGCATATCCA
>NZ_JBTHHL010000011.1:0-30960 GCF_054353895.1 Mycoplasma sp. 394
TTTGAAAACAAAGATAGGTTTTTCCGGATCTAAGTCCTTTATTATCATTGCAAACTGTGATGTTGTCATTCAATCAAGTTGTACCTTGCGAATTGAAGATTTATTTTTTGTAGGAAGAAATCCACCATTTTCTTTATAATTTCAAGTCTTTGATACATTCAAGTTTTGTCTAACAAAATCAAAATCTTTTGGTGTAATAGCCAATGCTTCTGAAAACCTTAATCCTGTTTTAGCTATCAACAAAATTAATCAATCTATGTTTAATTGTGAATCTAATTTTAGTGTTTTAAGAAGCAATTGCAGTTGAAATTGATTAAGATATTTTTGTCTTTTTTCTCTAGGATTTTTTCCTTTAATAACTACCTTTCGAGTCGGATCGCTTTGTAAATAACCATCATCTAGTGCATCCAATATGCAACCCTTAAGATGATGATGAAAATCCATAGTAGTTTGTCTTTCATGGGTTAATGCATATTCGTTTAATAATTTTTGATATACATAGCGATCTAAATTACTTAGTTTAAGATTGGGTGCTAGTTTAATAAGTCATCTTAAGGTTAGTTCATATTTTTTATAACTAACATCCCTTATTGAATCTTTTTTATATACTAAGATTCAGTTTTCAAAAAATTTGTGTAATAGTATATCTGGTTTTCTTTTCATTATTCTCCTTTTAACCCACGGATATTATGTAAAAATCATATTATAGAGATAAAGAAAGAATAAGATATCAAATTATATACTACAACTTTCAATTTATAACTAATCTATCAAAAGAAACATTATACAGAGATTTTAAATTTTTAATTCCTTAAAACTAACAAGTTAAAAAAAGGATATAAAAAATAACCAATGGGGCGGTTGACGGGATTCGAACCCGCGGATGACGGGACCACAACCCGCTGTGTTAACCACTTCACCACAACCGCCATAATCTTGGTTATTGCTAGTATATTATACCGTAAATATCAAAAAACATAGTTTTATAACTATGTTTTTTTATGTCTATTATATAGGTATAAAAATAAAATATGAAATTTTTATACCTATATAATTTTTTTATTTATGATTTTTTCTCTTTAATGTAGGGAATAAAAGCACATCGCGAATCGAATCTTTTTCAGTAAATAACATAGTAAGTCGATCAATTCCAATCCCACATCCACCAGTAGGTGGCATTCCATATTCTAACGAATCAACAAAATCTCAATCTATATCACTTGCTTCGTCATTTCCGTTTTCTTTTTCTTGTAACTGTTCTTGGAATCTTTGCAATTGATCAATTGGATCACTCAACTCAGTATACATATTTGCATATTCTTTGGTATTTATAAATAATTCAGCACGTTCGGTAAATCTTGGATCTTTTGATTTAGCTGTTAAAGGAGAAATTTCAATTGGATGTCCATAAACAAAGGTTGGTTGTATCAAGGTTTTTTCGATTAATTCTTCAAATAGTTCATTTATGATATGACCTAATTTAAAGAATTTTTGTATCTTTACTCCATTGTTTTTTGCTACTTCTATTGCTTGTTCAAGTGAAATATTTCTAAAATCTACATTAGTTGCTTCAGAAACCGCATCTACCATATCTAGACGTTTAAAAGGTTTTGATAAATCAATTTCTACACCTTTATTTATGACTTTTTCTTTACCGAGATTTCTTGCAATTGTTTTCAATAATGTTTCAGTGCGATTCATCATTCCTTCTAAATTAGAGTATGCTTCATAAAACTCTATTGAAGTAAATTCAGGGTTATGTGTAGTATCAATTCCTTCATTTCTGAATATACGTCCAATTTCATAAACACGGTCAATTCCTCCTACTACCAACTTTTTAAGAGGAATTTCTGTCGCGATTCTAAGAACGAATTCTTGATCAAGTGCATTATGATGTGTAGTGAATGGACGAGCAGCAGCACCGGATAAATAATCATTTAAAAATGGTGTTTCAACCTCCATATATTCTAGAGCATCAAAGTATTTACGAATTTGAGAAATAATTTTTGTTCTGGTTCAAAATACATCTTTTACTTCATCATTAACAATTAAATCCACATATCTTTTACGATATCTTTCTTCTACATCACTTAGTCCGTGATATTTATCAGGTAATGGTTTTAATGCTTTTGTAAGTAATTTTATTTGTGTTGCTTTAACAGTCACAGCACCTGTGTTTGTCTTCATCACACTACCTTCAACATAGATAATATCACCTAAATCTAAGGTATCAACTAATTTTGCTAATTGTTCATCTTGTTTTTTATTAAAATATACCTGCATCTTTCCGTGATAGTCTTTCAATAAAATAAAAGGTCCACGCATAGTCATAATACGTCCTGCGATAGCAAGAAAATGCGGTTTTTCTTCAAGATGTTCTTTTGTTACATTTGAGTATGCTTTTTCAATATCATCTGAATAAGAAAGTTCTTTTAGGTTATCAGCTTTAGCAAATGCTTCAACTCCTAATTGTTCATATATTTGTAGTTTTTTTCTTCGAATTTGTTCTTGTTCACTATATTTTTCCATTAATTTCTCCTTTTTATTTATTTTATCAAAATCTTTATAATTGTTGATAAAAAACGGCAAAATGCCGCTTTATAATTTAAAACTGGTTTTACATACTTTTTCTAACGACTCTTCACCATGTTTTAATGCAAACTCTTTCACTTGTTGTTTTACTTTTGAACTTGCCCCATAAGCAAATTCATAATTTCATTCACTTCTTTGTTTATTCATATACTCTATTAAATAATAACGAGCTATTATGGATGCGCACGCAACAGATAAATTTATAGATTCGGCTTTTGGTTGATAAATAATATCAATATCTTTTTTATCAAGATCATTAAATAAATTTATTTCATTAAATTTTTTTTGATACTTTAAAATTGAGTTAAAAGTTGAATATTGATCAACTAATACTGCAAGATCTTTTACATTTATATTATTATATTTATCAAAAAAATGTTCTAAACAATGCATATGAACAAAATATTTGATTTCATTTGCATTATATTTTTTTGATACTAACTTATTATAACCACTTTGAGTAAGAATGTACTTAGTATATGGAATCTTTTTTATCAATTCCTTTGCTAATATCTTGATTCTATTATCAGTTAATAATTTTGAATCCTTTATACCTAATTCAGTTGCTCATAAATGTAAATTCTTAGGTAAAAATGTACAAACACCTATGACAGGGGTGAAAAAATCACCTACTCCTGTTTCATCTATACCTATTATCTCCTTATTTTTATATAATTGATTAAAAACATCAAGTAATCTCACTAATCTTCCTCTTGACTTCTCTTTCTGCGTTTTTCATTAGATTTAGCTTTTTCAAGTTCTGGATTATCTAAAAATTTATTTATATATCAACCTACTCCACCATCTTTGTTTGTTTTTGCAATCTTTACGGTCGCATATCTTTTTACTTCTCTAGTTGAATTTCCCATAGCTACAGAAACATTAGCAACCTTAAACATAGGAACATCATTAAAACCATCTCCTATTGCAACTGTATTCTCAATTTTTACATCATAGTAACGAATCAACATACTCAATGCTTTCCCTTTGTTAGCAGTAATATTAGTCATATCAAACACAGGACTTAATCCTTCCCCTTTTGACCAATATGAAAACTCTGCTAAATCGCCATATCTTGATTTTAAGTATTGCCTTAATGATTCAACATCTGTTGTTTTTTTCACATCAAAAATTATTCCTGTTGGCATTAAAGGTATTTTATGAAAGTCTAAACCTATTTTTAATTTTGCTGTTGTAGAAAATCCAAAAACTTTTTCTAAGTCTTCATCACGATGTTGTAATTGCACTCAATCTGGTCCTTCAATTGCAATATTAGAAACTTCCTGCTGGACTTTTTCATCACCTAAAATATAAAGAGCTTCATTTAAGTTTAAATATTTTATATAAGGGATAAAACTTTCATCATAAGGTCTGTGAATGTGTGCTCCATTATAATTAGAAACAACAGTATCCAATTTTAATGCCTCATAAATACTTTTAGTACTTCTTCATGGTCTACCTGTTAAAATACATACAATATGACCTTCTGAAACAGCACGATTTATTGCATTTTTTGTTTGTTCGTGCACTTCCCCGGTAGCACTGGATTGCAATGTTGTACCATCTAAGTCAATGGCAAATAAATATGTTTCCTTATCCATTTTTCTCCTTTTTTATCTTGTTTATAGTTAAATAATTAAATATATTAAATTATACACATTTTTGTTGAGATTTTGGATTTAAAAAATCCAGCTGATAAACCGTGTACTTAGTAGTTGGAAATATATATCGCAATATGACCAATTTTTTTTACGTGACCAGCTCAGGAGAGTTGTACGCTCTAATCACGACTTATATGTTATTTATCAATAACTTTTATAATAAAAATTCTATACACAAATAACAATATTTCAAATTTACTAGAAATGTTAAATAGATTCTTGTCGAGTTACGATGCTGCAGATGCTAGCGAGTTTAGTAAAGCATAATCTAACTATTTATTTACTTATTTAAATGCTATTTATGCTAAAAATGATTTAGAAAAGATAAAAAGAATTAATTATAAAAAAGAACTTGCAATGAATAACAAAGCAAAATAAATTATTAAAAAGGTGTTGGGTTAAAGTATTTATATAAGTATAAATGCATATTTCTTTTCCATAAAATTTGCAGATATAAAGAGTTTAAATAACTTTTTATATCTTTTTCTAAATCGTTTTCCTGTTTTCTTATAAAATAAAAATGTAAGAAATTATATACTTAATTAATTTCTTACAAAATATTGGATAAGGAGATATTAAATTGAAAAAAAAGATTAAAAAAATTATTTCTTTCGGAACCTTATTTTTTGGTTCTATAGCAACTTTTGCTGCAATTGGTATAACAAATACAACAAAAATAAATAAAAAACCTTGATATCTTGAATATCAAAGTAAAAAAGTTGAAGTTCGTATAAATAAAAATGGTGAACTGTTCAATTCAGTGAGGAATGTTGCTGTAAATAATAATTTTGAATTAAAACTTTTATTAAACTTTGATGAAAAACCTAATTCTGTTTATGAAGAAAATTGGATAAAAGATAAAAACATTGATTTTATAGATGCAATCAAAAAGAAAAAGTTAAATTTCAAAAAATATAAAATAAGTTCGATGATGCCAATCGTTTGATTTTATTTCGATGATGAAAGTCAAAGAAAAAATTTCATTAATAGCATTATAGATGAAAAAGAAATTTATAAAGGCATAATTTTCCCTAATGAAATACAAAATAAGCAGTTATCTTATAATAACAAAACAGATTGAGATGTCTATTTCGATCGAGATATAACAGTAGATAATACAAAAGATTTAGAAATAGTTAATTTTAAAAAACAAAAAGAAAGAGAGGATAACAGATATTATAATAATGTAGGAAATATAGGTGTTTTAGAATGAAATGGTATGATAGATGAAGGAAAATTACAAAATTTTCAAAAGTTTGGGATTAAATTTTATAATGTATCAAATTCAAATTATAGACATCATGCGAATGAAGTTTCAAATGTTGCTGTAGGTGATCGTGGTTATGATAGATATTCAAAACTTTTCTTTTCTACATTTATTAATGATTCTCAATGACAAACAGCTATAGAATGAATGGTTAAAGAAAATGGAGTGAGAATTATAAATCATAGCTATGGTCCAGATAAAGATGAATATAGAAGAACATACAATGAAAATAATTTATTTTTGGATTACATATCAAGAAAATATGGAGTTGTAAATATTTTTTCTTCTGGTAATGGTAATGGTAATAAAGAAAAACGAAACGAATGAATTAATGGTGATAAACTCTCTTTTAATGACATTGTTGTAGGTGCATTAGATTATAACCCACAAACAGATAAACCGACTGAAACAATTGCTAAATATTCAAATTTTTTATTACCTGATAAGTATACAACTCTTTCAAAACCTAATGTTGTAGCACCAGGATATTTATATAGAAGATGACATAAAAGCGAAAACGGTAATTGAGAAAAATTTGGTGTTGTTGGTACAAGTTTTGCTGCACCAGTTGTCACTGGTTTAGTGTCCACTCTGCTAAGAGAAAAAACATTTTTAGATAATGATAAAAACCGATTACAAGCTATAAAAGCCATTATAGGTGCTTCTTCAAGAAAACCAAATGTTAATAATTTAGAGTATAAGTCAAACGGGTATTCGACTGTCTACGGTTCGGGAATAATAGATTTTGAAAATATGTTAGTTGCTGCAAATAACTTAGTTACAAAGCAGGTCTCAAAATCGGATAAAGATTTTGTTCTATCAACAAGAGAATTTTATGTGCAATCAGGTAAAAAAATCAAAGGTGCTAGTTCTTGATTATTCAATTCTGGTTTACTAAAATCGCCAGAGAACTTACCAACATATAATGCGAATGTAAATTGATGATGATTTCTAGGGATTCTTGGTGGAGTAATAGCTAATTCCATCGAAGGTTCAAGATTAAGTAAAGAAAAAACAGAATGATACAATACTCATATAAATAACCAAAGACTTAATCTAAAAACAATCAATACTAGGCAAGAAGATAAATTATTTTCAGACTACGATTTATATCTTGAGAAAAAAGATAGCAACAGAAATTGATCAGTAGTAAAAAGTATAACATCAGTTAAATCAAACGATGAAATATTAGAATATACAACAGCAGATGCAGGTACATATCGCTTGAAAGTTAAAAAATATTCTGATGCATTGTTTGATAATTCAATCGATGATAGTTTAGCATTAACATATACGGTTCAGGACAACTAAGATGAAAAAGCTCAAAAAAATCTTTTTTCCTTTTTCTTCTAGTTTGATATTCTTTATGTCAGCTTGCTCTACTGCTAAAACATCAGATGTTAAAGTAGAAAAGAAATATAATTTAGAAGATATAGAAAAATTTCGTTCCCTAATTAATAAATATAACAACGAAAATGGTATTAAATCAATTTATGATGAATACTTTTCAGATTTATGAAGAGATAATAAAGAAAATAACGGTAAATTTAAATACTTATTAAATAATAGATATGAAATTATTACTTCCGAAAATGAATTAAAAGAAAAGTTTTTAAATAAATTTACATTAGAACATATCAGAAAATATTATCATATAGATCATTTTGTTACGAATCTTAGTTTTGATGTAAATACATTAACAGAAGAAAAATTAGAAAAAATGAACCGAGAAAAGTTTCAAGAGACATTTTTGGACAACCAAGATATAAGTGAGTTCTTTAAAAATAAAAACTTGTTAATGTATGAAAGTTGATATGATCATGCTTCACAAGATCGTACTCTTGTTACTGATTATAAAAATAATAATAAAACAAATTTACATTTCAATATAGTTGACTCAGATGACTTAGGATTTGTAATAAATGTGCCTGATTATGTAGGGATTGAAAACTTAAAAATGGAAGTAAAGTATCTTAATAAATCCGATACTATAACCGTTTCTCCTTTGATGAACCTAGAACAAAACAAAGATTTTTACGAATACCTTAAAAAGTTATACAAAGAAGAATAAAATCAAAATAAGAACATTTTTATGATGTTCTTATTTTGATAAACTTTTTTTGTTTTAATATCCTGATTTTGATTGGTTTCCTTCTACTATTGCAACTGATCTTGATGTTCCAAATCGCGATGCCCCTGCTTGATGCATTTTGATCAGGTCATCTAATGAAGAAATTCCACCTGCTGCTTTGATTTGTAATTTATCTCCTGCTACAGATTTCATTAATTCAATATCTTTTAAATTCGCTCCACGAAAACTAAATCCAGTGGAAGTCTTAATAAATTCTGCTCCAGATTTTAGCACTATTTCTGTAGCTTTTTTAATTTCTTCTTCTGTTAACAAAGCAGTTTCGATAATAACTTTTAAAATTTTATTTCCACATGCCTCTTTAACTTTCTTAATATCATTTAAAACATATTCATAATCTTTTTGTTTAAAGCGACCTACATTGATTACCATATCAATTTCATCAGCACCATGATCAATTGCAAGTTTTGCTTCTTGTGCCTTTGCTTGTGTTATCATTACTCCTAGTGGAAAACCTATAACACTGGTAATACCTACATCGCTTTTTTGCAATTTTTCAGAAGCATACTTAACTCATGATGAATTCACACATACGGTTTTAAATCCGTATTTTTTGGCTTCATCAATAAGTTTATTAATATCTTTTTCGGTTGCTTCTGCTTTCAAATAAGTATGATCAATCATCTTGTTATAATTCATTTTTACCTCATTTTATCTAAAATTATTTTATTTTCTACGGGTGTTTTATTAATCCGATATCCTTGCATTAATTCATTTACAAGGGTTGGATCAATAGGTTTTGATGAAGATAGGGTGAAAAGTTTATATCCTGGACGAACCAATTCATTTGTTTTTTTATGAATTGTGATTCCGGCATCAAAATCTATGCTATCTTCTTTGGTTTTTCTTCCGGCACCAAGTTTCATAGCTACGATACCGAATGTTAAACTATCAAAAATTTCCATATATCCATCGATTTGATTAAACACATGTAATTGGTATTTAGGTTTTCAAAACTCATCACTTTGCAACTTATTCACATCACCATTTTGTGCTTGCACAAAGTCATAAAACTTTCTTAATGCACTTCCATCTGAAATCACTTTTTGTATTTTTTGCAATGCTTCAGTTTCGTTAGTAGCTATTTTTGCTTGTTGTAAAATGGTGGCACAAGAAGAAAAAACAAGTTCATTAAAGTCATCTGGTCCTTGTCCTTGCAAAGTTTTTATTGCTTCTAAAACTTCGTTTTTATTCCCTATTTCTCTTCCGATTGGCCGATTCATATTAGTTATTTCAACTCTTACATCTACATTTAACTCTTTACCAATATCAATCATCCGTTTAGAAAGTTCCTTAGCACTTTCTAAATCTTTCATAAATGCACCATTCCCGCATTTTACATCTAATAAAATTGCATCAGCTCCTGTTGCAAGTTTTTTAGACATAATTGATGATGCAATTAATGGAATCGATTGAACAGTTGCAGTTACATCCCTTAATGCATATAATTTTTTATCAGCAGGAACTAATTTAGCACTTTGTCCGATTATGGCGATTTTATGTTTTGTAACTTGCTCAATAAATTGCTCATAAGTTAATTCGACGTGAAAACCAGGGATGGATTCAAGTTTATCAACAGTTCCACCTGTATGTCCTAGTCCTCTTCCGCTCATTTTCGCTACTGGCGCTCCGCAAGCTGCAACTATAGGCGCAACTGCTAATGTAGTTTTATCTCCAACTCCACCTGTAGAATGTTTATCTACCTTGATTCCAGGTATCATAGATAAATCCATAACTTCACCTGAATGCATCATATATTTAGTCATTAATGCAGTTTCCTTAGTGGTCATAGAATTAAAAATAACTGTCATTAAAAATGCACTCATTTGATAATCTGGTGTACTTCCATCTACATAAGAGTTAATTAAAAACTTAATTTCTTCTTCATTAAGTTCTAAATTGCGTCTTTTTTTATCAATAATATCAACTACACGCATTTTATCTCGCTAATTTTAAAGCAATTTCCATCATTTTTGTAAATGAATTTTGACGTTCATTTGCACTTGTTTCTTCGTGAGTAATTAAATTATCACTAATTGTTAACAAACATGCCGCTTGTTTACCTGTTGCTTGTGCATTAGTAAATAATGCATATGATTCCATTTCTACACAAAGGGCACCCGATACATCAATTCTTTTTTTAAGTGGTACAGATGTATAAAATACATCAGATGAATGTACTCTTCCTTTATTAATTTTAGTTCCTAAATCAGAAGCAATCTTTTCTATTTCGGAATTTAATTGAAAACTTGGTTTTGCAATGTGATCATCTTCGTTTAAAACAAGTTTTCTAAACGAATTATTGTCTGCATATGCTTCAGTTGCTAAAACAACTTCATATAAACCCAAATCCTCTTTATATGCTCCTGCAGACCCAATTCTGATAATGCGATCTACATCATAGAATTTAAATAATTCATAAGAATAAATACCAATTGATGGACAACCCATTCCGCTTCCTGCAATTGTTACAGGTTTTCCTCTATAAGTTCCAGTATACATAAACATATTTCTGATTCAGTTAACTAATTTATAACCTGGATCTAAGTATTTTTCTGCGATAAATCTAGCTCTTAAAGGGTCACCAGGCATAATAACTGTCTTAGCAATATCCTCTTTAGCTGCTCTAATGTGTGGTGTCATAAATCCTCCTTATATGACAAATTACTATAATAATTTTATCACTATTGATTTTTTCTTAAAATATTATCTTATTTTATAGTATAATATTATTATGAAAATGTTTTCTTAAAAATTGAAGAAAAATTATATTTTTTATTTTTATGAAACAAGAATGTGGAACATATTTATATTATATATACTGCAAAAGGTAAAATTTGTCCAATAAAGGCACATTTAAAAAGATTAAATATAATTAGTCTTTTAAATGTGCTTGACACAGCACTTAATCATTAAAAAATGATAGTAAGGAACATTTATGAAAAAGAGATTTTTATTTACAGGTGGAATGGCGCTGCTTACAGCAACTGCTATAACTGCTTCTTGCACAGCTTCACCAAGCAATTCAAGCGAGCATCTCCCCCCCCATTCAGCTCAGTTAATAGTTAAATCGCAGCGTGATAAATCTGATTTTTTTATTCCAGCGAATGAAAAAATTCGATATGTTGCAATTGGTGATTCAATTACAGAAGGATTTGATGGAACATTGTTAAGATCATATCCTGGTAAAAAAGAAGCAGATGGAAGCATCTCTGGTGTTTCATATCCTGCTTATTTAGCGAGACTTTTAAACCAGAATAATCGTGTAGATGACTTTGAAAACTTCGCTATTTCTGGTTCAAGATTACTAGATTGACTTCGTTTATTTAATATCCCTTATCAAAGTGGAATACCATATGAAAATAAGAATGAGATTACCATTTTTGGTAAGGATTGAAAAACATATGCACAAAAAGTTAAAGCAAAATTAAAGGATGCTAACTTAGTTACATTCTCACTTTCTGCTAATGATATGTTGTTTTTACTTTTCCAACAAGCATCCAAAGATGATGTTGTAAAAATTGTTAAAAAATACTTAGCAAAACAAGCAATTGCTGCTGATGTGGTAGCATTTTTTACCAAATTACTTAATGATGCATTAAGAGAAACACAAAAAAGATTATTAACTTTTGTTTCAAACCTTAGAACATTTGCCCCAAAAGCAAACATCAATATTATTAGTTATCCAACCCCGATGTTTGGAATGGCCAATATTTTAAGGGATTATGTTAATAAATTATTAGGTGGTAATTTTGATATTTCACCATTTGATTTTCTTATTAACCACCTTAATAACGGACTTAAAGAGGCTGCAAAACGTGCTAATATAAACTTCATTCAAGCAGTTAATGCTGATTATTGAAATCATAATGTAACTAAGTTTACTACCTTATTCTTTGATATTCACCCTAATATCTTTGGTTACAAAAAAATCGCAATGGATATTTATCTTAAGATAACTAATCCATCATTAAATGTTAATGATTATAAAAACTATGATTTTTCACAACAATACTTAAACTTAGATGCTGATACTGCTAAATATGAAATTCAAGTAAAGGAATCGAATGCTAAAGTTCTTGGTTTTAACACTGATGCTTACTTAAAAACTCGCACTAAACAAGAACAAGAAGTAGCTTCCGAAAGAAAAGTTTCTAACTTTAGCACCAGAATCGGTGAGTTAACTAACGACTTACTTGAAGGTGCTAAAGATGCGTTTAACTTCTTAGCTACTAATTCTACTTATAAACAACTTGATCCAAACGGACTTTTAATTAACTTATTGAATCAAAAACTTAGCAGTGGAAAAAATGGTAAAGATTCAATTATTGATACTATTATTAATGCTAAAACAATTAAAAACATAATCTATAACACCGAATCTGCTCTTTCAGAACTGCGTGCAAAGGGACAATTAACTTTAGATAAAGTTGCTCCGGTATTTAAGGATGCAGTCTTCAATATTGAAAACCTTGCTTTATTAATTGCTTCGCTTTCACAAAGTGAACTAGTAACAGAACACAAAGATCAGCTCGCTGTTGCTTTAAAAACAATCTTAAAAAACTCTTTAAGTGTTTTCAAAGACAAGATTTCAGGATTTTTAAATTCTAAATTACAAGAAAATCTAAGTGATTTTAACTTCACAAAAGATGATTTAAATCAACTTTCGCAAGCATTTATTTCATCACAATACCTTAAAAACTTAATAGATTTATTAATCGATTCATTTATCTTAAATCCAAGTAAATTCACTGAAGTTAAAACCCTACCTGATATCATTCGTGCTTTATTTAGTGATGAAAATCAAAATCAACAAATTACAGCTAATGTAAATAATCTCCTTATTGAAGTTCTTTCAAATCCGAAACTTAAGAAAATTACTACTGAAATTATTTACAATTTCCTTAAGAAAGGACAAATTGATAAGAATATCACTTCTGAACAAGTTGAATCTGTTGTATCCGACTTTTTAGCCTTAATTACCGATGTAAACAGTGAATTTAAAGTCTTTGATGAAGTAACTTTATCAGTATTAAATCATCTTAAAACTGTAGGTGACATCAAACTTCCTGATTTATTTACCAATGCAATCAAAGAGGTTTATGATAAATTTACTACAACTGGAAACCCAACAATATTATTTAGCATAATCAAAAGAGTAGCTCAATCAGATTTATTCAAAAATCACAAGGACTTTGCTAAACAAGTAGTTAAAAATGCATTAGATGAAAATAATTTAGCAAGAATTTCGCAAGAAATTGTCAAAACTATTAACAAGCAGAAAGAGGTTTCTAAATACATTTCATCTGATGCTGTAGCAAAATTAGTTCAATTGATCTTTAAGCAACCACAAATACATACTCTTTTAGATGCAAGTGTAGATGCAATAATCGATAATGTGGATATTTGAGATAATGCTAATAATTTCACTGATATAGTTACAGAAATTGTAAAACGTGTTCCTTATGATAGCAACAAAGATTCAATTAATGCTGTTTTAAATAACATTATTAATGATCCAGATTTTGCTAATGTTTTAATTGATGCGTTTTCAACATCAATACAAACTTTTGGATTAAATAGCAAAGATCCAAAAATTAGTCAATTTATTAACGATTTAATTACACACATCCTAAAATGAATCAATGATAATAAATTTACCCAAAGCATAATTGATGTAATCGGAGAAAGTCTTTTAGAAATTAAAACATCAAACAATCCTTTTGATGAATTTGCAAAAATTCCATCAAAAGTCTTTGATGTAATCAAAGATAAATTTACCAGCTTACCAAGTGAAAAAATTCAAGAATTAATCTCTGCTCCTTGAATCTCACAGAATGCTGATGCTGCAGCCGCAATTATTAAAGTTATTTTTAATGAACTAAATAAACGTGGTATCTTTACTAAAAATATTGTTCCTGCTTTAAAAGATTTATTATCAAAGGATGCAGCAAAACCTTATCTAGATTCCAACGAAGTAACTCCATTATTAACATCATATTTACAAACTCAGCAAGGTATAAATTTCTTAGAAGATACAATTAAATTAATAATTTTAAATCCTAACCTTTTTGATAAATCAAATGGACCTAGAGACATTACCAACATATTATTAAAGAGCACAGACTTTAAAAACATCCTAAATAAATACCTTGCACCACTTTTGATTCCACAGGCACAAGCAAAACATCTACCAAATACAGTTGCAAAACTTCTTCGCGAATTTGCTCGTAGATATAACTACAACATCTCAGATGAGTATCTTGATTTACTTCAATCACTTTATCCAAGTTTAGTAGATTTACTAAATCAGATGCAAAACTTTCCACAAGTTGCTAGTGCAGCAATCAAAGGACTTTCTGAATCAGAAAACGTTGATCAAATTGCTTGAAATATTTTTAGTGAAATTTCAAAAGTTATTAACTTCAAAGACTATGAATTTTGAAAAAAAGTTATTGAAACACCATTTATTTCTGAACATAAAGATCAATTTAGAAAACTACTTATTTCGTTCTTTAATACTTTCAAAACACAAGATTTATCATATGTTTTAGAAACTTTCTTACCTGATACATTATTTAATTTAACCAAGGAACAACTAAAAGATCGTATAAATGCTTTATTAACCCATGATGAATTTGTATCAGTTTTAGACAGCACTATACAATATATTTTAGACAACACAAGCAAATTTACTAACTTCAACACATTCACAGATGCACTAAGAGATGTAGTTAAAAATTCTATTTTAGAGAAGTTATATAACGATTTTATTAAAAATCAAGCATGAGTTGATCAAATTCTTGATAAAGCATTAACCGATGAACAAAAACAAAGTTTAAGTAATTTAGGAGCTGATTTACACCTACTTAAAGAAGGTACAAAAGAAATAATTAATGATTCAAGTTTAAAAACTCAAATTTTTGCTGCTATTGATGATTTATTATCAAGACTTGATACCTTTAAAACTTTTACAAGTCGATCAGATTTGGTGCAAAAAATCTTTACTTCACAACCTTTCCAAGATGCAATTAAATCTATATTAACAAATATTTTTGCAAAATTATATACATCTAACAATTTCAAACAACTTTTGGCAAAAGTTTTAGTAAAACAAATTAATAAAACATCTTATGCATCGATATTCAAAAACATCGATGCATCAAAACAAGAAAAAGCTGCTGAATTATTAATTGATGCCTTCGGTGTAACTGACAAAACTTTAAAACTTTCTCAAAGTTTTATCGATGGACTTTTAAAACTGTTATCAACCAACGGTACACAAATTGAATTAAGTGTATTATTTAACAAATGATTAGAGCAAGTTAAGGTATTTGCTTCTGATCCAAGTTATGAAGCAAAATTCATTCAATTGCTCAATAATATGCTTGCTCTACCACAACTTAAACAAGGTGATAACAAGGACATCTTTAGTAAACTCCTTGAAAATGGATTTGAACTTCTTATTAATCAAGTTGATTTTGGTGGAATCTTATGAAACACATTCGGAAGTTACCTAGAAACCTTTGTCAACAATAACCTTATCAACAAAGAACAATTCACTACAATTATTAATTCTGCTTTAAGAGTCGATGGACTAAAGACAGTCATTGTTAATATCGTCAAATACTTCATTGATCACAATGACACCTTTAAAGATGCTAAATCTGTTTTAGATGTTATTAAAAAATATCTAAATGAATCAAATAATGAAACTAGTTTCAAAGATGCAATTAAATCTGTATTGAAAACCGCTTTATCTTCAAATGATCTAAAAGTTGTAATCAAAGCAATTATCAATAATGTAATAACATACTTAAATATCCAAAAAAATGATCATATAACAACATTTATTGATGCAGTTGCTAATGATTTTGATGGATTATTTGATCGCACAGGTGTATTTGATAAAATATTATCAGCAGCAGTTGATTCAGTTAAAAATAGTAGTGATTTAACAACCTTTGTAACCAATTTTACCAACAACATCAAAACTAATGTTAATTTCTTGCACTTTGATTTATTCAAGAAAGTTCTTAACGATAAAGTTATAAGTGAGCACAAAGATGGTGCTAAAGAGTTGTTACATGCGATTGTAAGTAACTTATTAAATAATGAAGAAAAAACCAAAACATTTATTAAATCAATCAACCTTTCTTCTTTCTTTATAAATCAAAGTGAACTGACTGGACCAGAATTTATCAATGATGCATTTGCTCTTGCACTTAAAGATTCTAATATCCGTGATTTAATCAATTTAATTCTTAGTGACTTTATCGATCGTGCAACTGAATATAATAATAACAGCGATTGATGAAGTGCATTAAACACCTTATTTAAATCAAGTCAATCAGAACAATTTAAAACTAAATTCACTGAATGATTAAAGAGTGTACTTAAAAATCCTGACCCAAGACTTCCAAAAGGACTTGCACAATTATTAATCACATCACTTAAAAAAGCAGGTTTTGCTCTAAACGATGAAAGTGATTTAACTTTATTTACTACTGTTTTAACCAACTTAATGAAACAACTTGTCCAACGAGATGAATTATCACAAATGATTACACACATTTATGATAACATCAAAGCAATTGACTTTAGCAAGGATCATAATCCTAATAAAGTAAAACGTGCAATCATGGATGGTGCTTTATATATGATATTAACTGATGATAAAAAGAAGATATCATTAACCAAAATTGTTGCACAAAAAGACTTACTTAAAGCGCTTGTTGATTCAATCGGTGATGCTAACTATATAACCTTAGTAAACAGATTATTTGAATCATCTAGTCGTGAAAATAAAACAGGAATTTATAAGTTTATTGATAACTTTACTAAGGTTAAACCGGCACAACCTGCAAAGCCACAAAATGGACAAGACGCGTCAACACCTAACCAAAGCAACCAACCAAGTAACGAAGATACATCTAAAAATGATAATTCAGATGAATCATATGGTTTTAAAACAGGTGGAATATCTCAAATTCTACAAAATGCATCCGGTGTTTCAGATTTAGTTGCAGTGTTAACTGAACCAGCATTTAAAGAGATGATTAAAAAGTTAGCAGATAATTCATTTAACTATACAACTGATAATAACAAAAAGAATAATCCTGAATATAAATTCTTATTTAGACTTTCTGCGCTGATATTATGATGAATTCATGATGGTGCTGGTGTAACTGGAACAACCTTCTGAAATAGTAGTAATTATGATGTTCAAGGCTACTGAAATGATGGTTTAAGAAGAGCGTTTAATGCTGCTACAACAAAGGATTCTAAATCTAGTTGAGATACACTAACTAATGATAAAAAAGTTGCTATTGGAGCTTCATCAAAAGCAAATCCAAGTATTTTTGATGATACTTATATTATTGGGACTAAATCTACTTCATTTTGAGGTACCAACAATAACTCTGCTACCAATTATGACAAGAACTTGCTAATCAACTACATTTTCTATAACAATCACGGTAATCAAAATGATAAATATATTAGCAGTAAAAAAATGAAGGACGTGTTGTTAGAAGCAATCGAAAAAGGATATTTAGGTTGACAAGGAACTGCTAAATAATCCGAAAGGAATATATGAAAGTTAAAAAATTATGATGATATCTTGGTTTTGGTAGCATAACAATTTCTTCTGTTGCTTTTGCTGTTGCTTGCACACAACAAGTTCAACAAAAACCAAAACCAAAACAAAATGATAACGATATCTTTAATCAACATGTTCTTCCACAAATAACCTTAGCAGATGTTGCACAAGATACTAAAAAATATACCAAAGATGATTTGCAAAAAGCTCTTACAAACTTTTTAGCTGTGATTGCACCAGGATTTATAGCTTCTGATGCTTCTAAAAATACTAATAATTTAAACAACAAAGAAACCTTAGATAAGTTAAATACTTTTGTAAAAGATATTATGAATCTAATCCCAACAGGTGGAGATTATAGCACTCTCACTAAGGTAATGCACTTTTATACAAAAGCATTGCTTACACCGGGTTCAAAACATGTAGCCCCACAAAACATTGTTTCGGTTCTTTTTCAAATTTATGCCGGCATCCAAAGTTTACAAGCACAAGCTGCTGCTTTGCAGCAACATAAATAAATAATAGCAAGGGTAATATCCTTGTTTTTTTAATATTTTCAATAATTATGTATTTATAAGTAGCATTAAGATATAATTAAATTATGGATAAGAAATTACTTGATTTATTTGCTGGTTGTGGTGGATTAACATATGGATTTGTAAAAAAATGGTTTTGTGATTACAGACACCGTAGAATTTTGAAAACCTGCACTAGATACATATAATCTTAATTTTAACCAAGATGCCTTTGTTAATGACATTACTGATCCAAAAGTCTTAAAATATCTTAAGGATAACTATGCGCATAACATCGATGTTATCATCGGTGGTTTTCCTTGTCAAGGATATTCAATGGCTGGTAAAAGAGATAAAGATGACGATCGCAATCAGCTCTATAAATATACCATAAAGGTAATTGAAGACATTCAACCAAGTCTTTTTGTCTTAGAAAATGTAAAAGGAATTCTTTCTTTTAAAGAACATGATGGAAATTTAGTCATAAATAAAATTATTGACAAATTACATAGCATTGGTTACTATGCAAAATATATCTTACTCGATGCATCAAATTTTGGTGTTCCACAAAAGCGCCAGAGAGTGATTTTTATCGGTGCTAAACAACATCAAAAGGAAAAAATTGATAAAGTAATTAAAATGCTTGAAAACACTTTTCTGCCTATTAAAACCGTATATGATGCTATATCTGATTTAGAAAATGTTTCTGAAGATGTAAAATGAAATCATATTTTTTCAAAGCATTCACCTAAAATGCTTGAAAAAATTAAAAATACACTACCTGGTAAATCCCCGATGAAAAATTATTCCGATGCATTTAAAAGACAATTTTATGATAGACCGGCAACTACAGTAAAAGAAAATCATGGTGGAGTTCTTTTGCATCCAAAACTACACCGAGTTATGACTCCTAGAGAACTTGCTAGATTACAAAGTTTTCCAGATGATTTTATTTTTACTTCTTCAAAAAGTAATATCTTAAAACAAATTGGGAATGCTGTCCCTCCGAAATTATCTGAAGAAATTGCTAAAATTATAAAAAAGGTGTTTTATGAATAAGTGAAATTTACTAAATAAATATAAATCTCTTTTGCTAAGTCAGTTACATAATATTTTTAAAGTATATAAATATCAAATACAAGTTAATGCAGAAGATTTAAATTTATTAGAATCCAAAAATAGTACACTTCGATCTTCAACAGCAATAGGATTTATCATAGAAGAATTTGTATATCAAAAACTAAAGAATGTATTTTGTGATTTTGTTGTAAATATTTATCGCAAATCTAAGACAACTGCACAAAGTTATGATTTTATCTTAGATTTTTCAGATGTTATGTTTTTAGTTAATATAAAAATTGAAAATAACACAAGTAAAAATAATGCTGTTGCATCTATAAGTAAACTGTTATTAGATTATTATAAATTTATAAAGCAAGGTAAAAACTTCTTTTATCTTATCATAAAAATTAAATATAAAACCTTGGATGTTAAACCAGAAATATCATATTATGATAAAATTAAAATAGAAGATTTTTCAATATATGCACTTGACGAATTTTCTTTTGATAACAAACACAAACAGGATTACCGTAACTGAAGCACAAATTTTAAAGCAGAATCTGGGAGATTAATTATTGATTCAGAATTTTTCAAAAACAATAAACTTAATCTAACTGATTCAATTTCAAATCAAAAGACTTTTGCATCTTTACAAAAGATATTCAAAAGACTTAAACAATAACATTTTTTGACAAAAAAATTTTTTATTTTTTCTTTGTAAAAGTCCTATTATGTTATAATAACTTAGGTCTCAAATGGAACAGTACTCAAGAGGCTGAAGAGGCGGTCCTGCTAAGACTGTAGGGGAGGCAACTCCCGCGGAGGTTCAAATCCTCTCTGTTCCGCCATTTTTTTAATATTTAAATTCAAATTTTCATACCTTTTTTAAGCAAGTTGGTTTCTTAAATGAAATCATTCTTAAATTTGTTTTAAATCCTTAAACAAATTTTTAATTTTTAATAATTTAAAGACACCTTTTAACCTTAGGTGTCTTTCTTTATAAATTCAGCTAACCAAGCAACATCATTGCTCTGTAGATGCATATGAACCTTATTTTTGACTATTTCAAATGAATTAGCTGTAGTTGCTGAATATCTTACAACTTCAAACATTGATATATCATTTTCAGCATCGCCGAACACCATTGTTTTATTTGCATCTAAATTATATTTATCCAGCAACCATTTTAGTGCATTACCTTTGGTTGCAAATTTGGATGTGATATCAAAAAATTGTTTTTGTGATACTACACCAGTAATATTTGCTTTATTTTTAAGGTATTCTTTTAGTTCAATAAACATCTCTTCATCGTTTTGTCTTCTTACAACTAAGAATTTAAAATATTGTCAATTATATTGTTTTAAATCCACTTTTGCTTCTATATATCTACCTTTTTTAACTCTGCTAGGATAATTTTTCTTTATATAAAAATCACTTAAGTGAGTATTGTATGCAACCATTTTATCTTTAGTATAGAACAAAAAATCAAAATTTAATTCAATTAATTTATCATATAAATCAAATGCATCTTCTTTTAAGATATCAAATGATTTAACCAGTTTATCATTTTTTAAATCATATATCATCGAACCATTTGCTAAAATTAGTGGAAACTGAGTTGGTATATGATGGATAAATGATTGAATGGTAAACTTGGGTCTTCCGGTTGCTATGATAATATTTTTATTTTTGCTTTCTAAGTATTTTAATGCATTCAATTGTGCATCTAAAAGTTTAAAATCGGATGTCAATAATGTCCCATCTAAATCAAAAACAAAGGTATCAATATCATTCAAATTAAATTTAATTTTCATAACTTTTAAATCATATATATTTTCCTTATTCAACTGTATACTATGTATTTTAGTTAAAATTTCATTATTTGCATTAAACAAACATATTACTTTATTTATATAATTAAACTTAGCAAAATCCTCGCATTGTATTTGGATTTTGCTAAGTTTATTTTCTGTTATTGAACTTAAATCCTTAAAATAAAATCTTAGTTGCATTAGCTAAATAATTCCGAAATGTTATCAATATCTTCTTGTGATAAGTCTGTTTTTGCTTTTAATTCCAATGTTATTTCATTTGATCTAGCTAAATTGTCTCTTAATTTATTTTTACGATTTGATAAGTTTAAAAAAGATTGAATTGAAATTAAGAATGTTGATATCGAAGAAATAAATGAAATAGCAACAAACGTAGCCATTGTTTCATTTGGATAACTATTTCAACGAATTGAATATAGGTTTAATACCACAACTGATGCAGATACTGCTATTGATAAAATACTTAAAAGTATGAATATTGTTCTTCAAAGAACATACTTTTTTTGCACATAATTTTTCATAATATGCATTTTTGGGATAACTGCTATTGAATTATAAACTTGTTTGATCTTGCTCATTTTTTCTTCCTTTTTGATAATCTTGAATGTCTAATAATGCTGTTGATTTATATCTTTCAGTTTCTAAAATATGTAATGCTCTTTTGTATAAAATAAATTTATTGGTGTCATTATTATGTGTATATAAATACAATTTTGATTTATAAAATACATATTCCATTTCAAGTTGCTTAACTTTCTTTTTATAAAAGATAAACTTACTATTAACGACAAATAAAGACAAAATACCTGATATTAATGATAAAACCGAGTTAATAATTGTAGTTAATAAAATATAGTTCGATGAATTATTAATGAACTCGTTTTTATATGGATTGACATTGTTTAAAAAGTGTGGATTATTACCTGCTAAAAACAATATCGCGATGATACTAATATAAAAAGCTGTGATAATGGTAATAAGGTTTAAAATGTAATAGAAAACTCCATAGACATACATTTTGATTTTGGCATTTTTGATAATTTTCCCATACATTTTTCTTGGTGTTAAATCGCGTTTTGATTGCATTATTTTATCCCTCTTTGAAACTCTGCTTTAAGAATTTTACCTATACCAACTTTCTTTTTCTTAGTTGCTTTTTCTCAAAGTTTATCAATAATCACTTCTAAATCAGCCTTTGAAATTTGGTTGCTATGATACTTTAAATCAAGGTATTTTAAAGTATTAACAATTTTTTTATACTTAGCAGAACGATCAAAATATTTATAAATAATCAAGGTTAATGTCAAAATAAATGAGAAAATTATAAATACAACTAGCACCATTAACAAAATATAAGATGTTGATTCAAAAACTTTTTTATCTTCGTTTCCTTTATGGACCAGCACCACTAATGCATAAATAGCAACTGAAATAGATGCAATACTAAGTAGTGAAATAATCGATGACAACAGTGAATCAACAATCGAATAAATGCGCAATGATCGCTTATCTATATCATATTTTTGTTTAAGTTTTTCTAAAATTAAATTCATATTATTATATTTTATAATAAAAAGTGTATGTAATTAATAAATTATTTTATAATTTATGTATGAAAAAATGAGCTATATTTAGTGACGTTGATGGGACTATATATCCCTTTCCATGTAAAGAATTAACAAAAGAAAATGTTTCAAAAATTCATGAAGTTGTTGAAAAAGGAATCCCTTTTATCATTAATACCGGTAATGGACCATATCCGAAAATTCAAAATTTAACTGATAAAGTACACTCTCGGTACATCATTTGTTCAAATGGTGCTTTAATTTTTGATAATCAAACAAAAGAAATTTTGCATATTGAATACCTTCCACAAGAAGAAGCGAAAAAAGTTTGAGAACTTGCAGATGAACTAGGATTAGGTTTATATTATTTTGGTACACATAAATATTATTTAAAAGGTGCTGATGATCGTTTCCGTAAATTCATTAGTGATTTTTGTGAATATACCGACTGAATCGAAACAGGTGAAATACCATCTGATTTACATAAAATTGAGTCTTATGGACCATTAGAACTTGTTGATAAATTTTGTGAACTTGCAGAGCAAAGAGGTATCAATTTAAATATTGTCAACCTTAAATCACATATTGAAATAACAAAAGCAGGTGTATCAAAAGGTAGTGGTATTAAGTGGGTTTGTGATAATCTTTTAAATGCATCCGTTGATGATGTAATGGCTATTGGTGATAGTCAAAATGATATTTCTATGTTCAAAACAGCAGGATATACATATGCAATGGAAAACACCGATTCATATTCAAGAACTTTTGCTAAATATTTTACATCCACAGTAGAACAAAACGGTTTAGCAGAAGCAATTGATGATTACTTATATCGTAGTGATTTTGAATTAAAACGTGCTATTTCACAGGGTTTGAAGAAAAACAAATAACCTCTTTGAGGTTTTTTAATAAAATGTATATAAATAAGTAATTTTTAGATATGTAAAACAATTTATAAAGGATATTATGAATAAAAAAATTAAGTTAGGACAATTTTTTACCCCAAAAGCTGTTGTTGATATAGCTTGAAAAATGATTAAAAGAAATAAAGTTGAATTTGATTTTGTTGCTGATACATCTGGTGGAAATGGCGATTTCATCACAGATGAAGTTGCAGACAAATTTATTTATGTTGACATCGACAAATACTATTATGATTATGTTAAAGATAACTATAAAATTCTTAAGACATTAAATAAAAATTCATTGAATGATTTGAAAAGAAGTGATATATGTACAAATGATAAAAAATTATTAATTGTAGGGAATCCACCATATAACAACTGAACATCTTTTTATATGAAAAACCAAAAAGGAAGTATGCTAATAAATGATACATTTAAAGCACGAGATATGGGAATTTCTTTTTTAAAGATGTTTAACCATTTGGATGCTGAATATATTTGTGTTTTGCATCCGTTGTCTTATTTGATTAAAAAATCTAATTTTAATCAACTAGGTCAATTTAAAAATAATTATGTTCTTACAGATGGGATAATAATTTCATCAAATTTGTTCAATGATACGTCCAAAAATACACAATTTCCTATTATAATAGCTCTTTATAAAAAAGATTCAAAAGGGATGAGTTTCGATGAGATAAAAACCTTTACTTTTTCGGTTCATAACTCAAATTATAAATTCTGTCTAAATCAGTTTTTATATATAGAAGATGTGCATACAAAATATAAAGACAAGTCAATTACAGGTAATTATGCTCATTTTAGCACTCTAAGAGATATGAATCAGTTAGTAATTAATAAAGGGTTTTTAGAGCAAGAAAATGCTCAATCTATTAGAGTTAAAGGACGAACTGCCTTAAAAATCTTCAAATATCTACAAATATTAAAATCTTGATATTCTAAAAATAAAAATGAGTTTTACTTTTTAGGTAATTTTTCTCCAATTGTTAATAAAGAAATATGAAAAAACATAGATACTAAGGGTGAAAAAAGCATCTACCAAGAAATAGATTTGTTTTTTAAAAAAGAACTATCAGAAAATAATTCTATTTTATCAATATATACCGACAAATTAATTTGAAATTTCACCAATATATCACCTTCTGGAAAATATAGATTTAAAAAGAGAGAAAAACATTTTGAACAAGGTGAAATAAAACCTTCTGCATCACAAGTAATTACTGATAAAGATTTTTTAGAAATACAAATAGGATATGATAAAAAAGTAGAAGACTTTTACAGCAAACCTTCTCTTTATAAACTTGCTTTTAAAAATAACAAGGATGAAGATAAATATATTTTTGAATTATCTGATATATTTTATTGAGGGTTGAATAAAGGATTTATCGATTTAGAATTTTTGACAAATTTATTAAATAAAGTCGAATCAATTAAAACATACATTGAAGATGAATATAAAATAACAAGAAAACAAAGGGTTGAAAATCCTAAAATCATTTTGCCTATTAGTTTTCAAACCGTTGATGTAATAAAACCTAGTTTTATTAGTGAATACATTGATAATGACTTCATAGAAATTAAAATTGATTATAAACAGAAAGCAATTGGAACACAAGCGATGTTGTTTTTAAATTTATCAGCAAAAAATTTTGTAATAAACAATGAGCCAATTATAGGTAAAACCATATCCAAAACTTCTGTTATTAATTATGTCATAGATAGAAAAAGATATACAGACTTATTTATACACATTATTTTGCTTTTTGCTAATTTATCAAAAGAACATAACACAGATATTATAAGAATATTAAGTTCTGTGTTAAAATATAAACAAAATGAACTTTATGAAAATGTAGCATCATAAGAAAGTAATAAAAACTCTAAGAGTAAAAACAAAACCCGCAAAGTGGGTTTTTGAAAATAATTAATCACTTTTTATTGTTTTTCTTTTTCTATATTTCTTAGTATCTCATCAATTCTTGCTCCTTTTTCAGAAACATCATCAATAAAGAATCTAACTGTAGGAACCTTTCGTCAGTCCAAAGATTTTGCTAAAATCTTGCGAACATAACCAGCAGCATTATTTAATGCAATAAGTCCTTTTTTTGTATTAGATTCAAAATTTACATACACCTTTAAATCAGATAAATCAGATGATAATCTCACATCCATTACAGTTGGATTAATAATATTTACATTACTTATATTATGTTCAAGAATATCAACAATCAATTGATGCACTTGCGATTCTTTTCGTTTTAAATTAATTTCATTCATAACATAATTATATAATTTATCTTATATTTAGTGAATAAAAGTTGCTGAAATATAATTTCAGCAACATTTTTATTTGTTTAATTCCACCTCGGCAATTGGTTCAGATAATACAACTGTATCACTTGTGCTTCGATCTGCTAAGAATTTAACTGCTTTATAATTACTTTCAGGTAAAACAGTTACATGAACATCGGAAGTATAACCTTTTGAATGCACTAAATCTAAATCCACATTAACTAGCACTTCGCCAACTTTAACTTTATCACCTTGTTTAACTACACTTTCAAACCCTTGTCCATCAAGTTTGACGGTATCAATTCCAATATGAATAAAAACTAAAGCATTATTTTTTGCTTTGATTGTTACAGCATGCTTGGTAGCAAATAACATTTCTACTACACCTTCAACTGGTGAAAACACAGGAACGACACCAGAATCATGATCAAATTCAACTGCGAATCCATCACCTAAAGCACCACTAACAAAAACTGGGTCTTTAGCATCAGAAAGGTTTACAAATTTTCCTTTTATTGGACTATGAATCACATCATTTGCTGGTTGATTTATTTCTTCTGTTTTAACTTCTTGATTTGTTTTTTTTGATTTTCTACTAAGTAGTTTTGCTAAGCAATCTCTCAACATAACATCCTTTCTATTTAAACCTTAAATATTTTTCGATTTCTATATATGTATCAGAATGATACTTTTTCAAGAAAATTGTCCCTAGTTTTTGCATTAAAATCGCATCAGAAATACGACGAGGATCAATTTGTTCATCCATAACAGGATTAAGTGATGCTTTTACTTTTGCGATTTCTTCTTTAATTTCTTCATTTGAGATAAAAATATCATACTTTTTAGAAATAACATTTAATCAAAAGAAGTCAGTTAATGTTTCTTTAACTATTGCAACCTTATCACCTTCGAATTTTTCATCAAAGTTAAATCCTTCAATATCACTTTGAATTAAATCTTGTGGAAAATCAATCGGTTTATTAAATTTCTTTATTTCCTTATAAATGTTCATTCCATAAGTAAATAATGAATTAGTAACCACTTCTTCTTTTGTAGTATAAAAAATAAAATCTTTTAATGATTTAAGATCGAAAACACCCGGTATCTGCATTTCTTTTACATTATCATCATTTAATTTTTCATCAAGGTAATAAAAAACATCAATAATGGTAATTTGTAATTTAGTTGTTTCTAAATCAAAATCAAATGTTGATTTAGGTTTCATTCCTACTAACTTACTTTCTAATGTGCTGTCTTTATCTGCTTTTGCTAATAATTCAAAACGTTGTCTGCGTTTTGAAATAGGATCAAAAGCATCTAAAATAACATGATCATTAGGTTCAATATCATCTGTGGTACGGAACTTACGTGGTGATTGGTTTTTAACATAATCATCGACAAAATTATTTATTTTTTCATCTGTGTCAGATAAAACAAAATCATTAGTTGGTTTAAAATCTAAGGTCAAATCATCTAGATAATTTTCTAAATAATAAGTTTTCAAATCAAATGAAATTGAATCCACATTCATGTGAATGTTTTCAGCAATAGGCATAAATGCAACTTTATTAGATTCACGATCTTTAAGTACATCTGTAAATATTTTTTGTTTCTCAAGCAAAATAACACCACGTGAAGCATATGATAAAATATCTTGTTGTGAAACTTTACCTTTTTTGGCAGTATTTAGATAGTTTAGTGCTTCATTTTGGTAATTAATTCATTGGTTTTTATCAACCAAGATGCTTGTCATTGTATATTTCATTTAAACTCCTTTATTTAAATTTTACTATAAATAAAATAAGTGTATAAAAATGTTTTGTATAATTATTTAATGAAAGATAAAAATTTAGAAGTTAAACACCAAATTCAGCAATTAGTTGAAAAAATTAATCAATGAGACTGAGAATATTATATGCTTGATGCTCCAAGTGTTTCGGATTCTGAATATGATAGCGAATATAAGCGCTTACAAGCATTAGAAGAGACTTTTTCAGATCTGATCCTACCTAATTCACCAACTTTAAAATTAGGTGCTTGAAACAACGAGAAATTCGCTAAAGTAATCCACCAAAAACCGATGCTTTCTTTGAATAAGGCATACTCAAAAGAAGATGTTTTTAAATTTTTAAATGATATTAAGCAACAAATAAGTTCTGATATTTCATTTAATTGCGAACCTAAAATTGATGGATTATCTATTTCTTTGAAATATGTAGATGGTAGACTGATTCAGGCTTTAACTCGTGGAAACGGGATTGAAGGCGATGATGTAACAGAAAATGTTTTTCAAATTGAAAACTTACCTAAACAAATTAATTATCTAAAACCAATTGAAATAAGAGGTGAAGTATATTTATCTAAAACTCGTTTTAACCAACTAAATAAAAAACTGGAAACTGATAATAAAAAACTTCTAGCTAATCCGCGCAACGCTGCTGCAGGAACTTTAAAACTGCTAGATAAAAACATTGTAAAAGAACGTGGTTTATCAATTATTTTATATGATATAACAGATCCGATACTACATAATATCAATTTACAAAGTGATGTGATAAACTTTCTAAATCAACTGAATTTACCCACCAGCAAGCATAATAAGACATCTGCAGACTTTGATGAAATATGAAATTTCATCAAAGAATTCAAAGAGATCAAAAATTCCTTTGAATATAATTGCGACGGATTTGTGATAAAGCTAAATGACTTAAAATATTGAGATTCACTTGGTAGAACTTCTAAATTTCCAAAATATGCTATTGCTTACAAATATGAAACAGAAGAAAAAGTTGCTAAAATCAAAGAAATTGTTGCGACCGTAGGAAGAACCGGGAAAATTACCTATGTTGCAAATTTCAAAGACAAGGTTGAATTAAACCAAACCTGAGTATCAAATGCTACCTTGCATAATTATGAATATATAAAAGATATGAATATTAACATCAACGATGATGTTTTAGTAATAAAATCAGGTGAAATTATTCCAAAGGTTATTGCATTAGTTCATAAAAATTCTGATGGTGTTTTTAAAAAAGTCACAAAATGTCCTTCTTGTAATCAGCTACTACATCAAAATGATTCATTAGTAGATCAATTTTGTATTAATCAGCACTGTCCTGAACAAAAAATTCGTGCTTTGATTCATTTTTGTTCAAAGCAGTGTGTTAATATTGAAACCTTAGGAAATGAAATTATTAGGCTATTTTATCAAAAAGGATATATTAATACTTTTTCTTCTATATATATGCTAAATAAGTATAAAAATGATATCATTAAACTTCCTTCTTTTGGTAATTCTAAGAGTAAAAACAAAGAATATAAAAAAATTGATAATATTTTAAGTTCAATTGATAAATCTAAATATATTAAACTTGCAAATGCTCTCTTTGCACTTGGTATCCCAAATGTTGGTAAAACTGCTGCCACATTAATTGCTGCAAAAATAACTAAATTAACTGATTTAACAACAATAAATCTTGATTCTTTATTACAAATAAACACAATCGGTCAAGTAATAATCGATAGCATCAAGAGTTTTATAAAAAACCCTAATATGCTTGAAGAAATATATAAACTTGATAGTATTTTTGAATATATCAACGATGATATTAAAACATCTGATTTATTAAAAGGGAAAAATTTTGTAATTACAGGAACCTTAAGCAAATCCAGAGATTTTTTTAAAGACGAAATTATCAAAAATGGTGGTAAAGTGGTATCAAGCATTTCAAAGAATACTAACTTTTTACTCGCTGGAGAAAATGCTGGTTCAAAACTACAAAAAGCCTATGATTTAGGGATAAAAGTTATAAATGAAGATGATTTTAATCAAATGATTAAAATCTAGAAAGTATATATGAAGAAAATCGGAATTACATCTTTATTTGCTTCCGCAGGAATTGGTACATATTTATTAAAAAATATTGGTTTTGATGTTACCTTATCTAATGAATTGATAGCTAAAAGAGCATATATACACGATTTTTTATATCCAAATTCAAAAATGATAATCGGTGATATAAGTAATAAAAATGTCTTTGATTCATTGGTTTTAAGACACAAACAACTTAATAATCAAATTTTAATTGCTACACCTCCTTGTCAAGGGATGTCACTAGCCGGAAGACGAAAGATAGATGATCCTAGAAATCTATTGATTACATATGTTGTTGATTTTATCAAACAAACAAAACCAAAACTTATTATTATTGAAAATGTAATTCAGATGTATACAACTAAGATAATGATAAATAACAAACTAGTAAATATCCAGGAATATTTAAAAAATGAACTAAGTAGTTTATATCAACATATCGATTTTTATAAATTAAATTCCAAAGATTTTGACACTGCACAAGACCGTAAACGTGCTGTAATTATCATTAGCAACCTAGATATACAAATACCACACCCCACAAAGATAAAGACTGTAGAAGAAGTAATCGGACACCTACCAAGCCTAGAATCAGGTCAAAGAAGTGATATAAAATATCACAATGCTTCCGTTCACAATGACAGACACATTGAATGAATGAAACATACACCAAGTGGAAAAAGCGCCCATTTTAACGAAAAGTATTTTCCTGTCAAGAAGAATGGAGAACGAATCAAAGGTTATTCTACAACATATAAAAGAATTTCATGAGATAAACCTGCTCCGACTATAACAATGGCAAATGGTTCAATTTCTTCACAAAACAATGTACATCCAGGTAGATATAAAGATGGTTTTTATAGCGATGCAAGAGTTTTAACCATCAAAGAAATTTTACTTTTAACAGGTTTACCTGATGATTTTGCTTTACCTGATGATGTAAGTGATTCAAATATTAGACATATTATCGGCGAATGTGTACCCCCTAAGATTTTTTATGGTATTTTAAAAGAAAATAAGGATAAATTTATTTCTGACAATCACCTAGTAATAAACAAATTTTTTACTGCTCGCTAAATCTAAATCCTAAAAAGTTTTCTACATCTACTCTGTATACTTTTTCAACCTTGTCTTATTTTAAAAACAATATAGATGCATCGTGATTTAAACTTAAAGACATTAATTTATTGAAAACCTTAATTTTTAAACAAATGAATAAACCTGAAAATAAAACAGTAGCAACACATCTGATTACTCACCTTGTCTTTTATGGGTTCCTTAAAATCATCCAAAAGTAATAATGAAAAAATAGTTATTATAACTTCTTATGGTAGAGATTTTATAGACAAATGAATACAGGTGCTTAAACATAGATTGATTAATTTTGCTGATAGCTAAAACAGGATTATGGTTTTCTGGAGCATTGGCTATTACACCAAAAGATTTTGATTTCGTTAGGCAAACATTAAATGTATCAAAAACTTGAAATTATAAAGAAAATGGTGGATTTCTACCAACAAAAAATAAATCTTCAATTCGCAAGGTACAACTTGATTGAATGACTACATCATAGTTTGCAATGATAATAAAGGACATAGATCCGGAAAAACCTATTTTTATTTTTAAG
>NZ_JBTHHL010000012.1:0-24517 GCF_054353895.1 Mycoplasma sp. 394
TTAATAAAACAAAAAGATTAACAGAATTAATTGTTAATCTTTTTGTCCTACTTTATCATATGAATATGGTAAAATAAATCAAGGAGGAAATATGAATGAAATACAAAAATTAAAAGAAATGCAAGCAAGCTTACAAGTGTTTTATCAAAAAATTAATAACATCCACTGAAACATTAAAGGATTAGAATTCTTTGAAATTCATGCACAAAGTGATAAATTAAAAGATGATGTTTTAAATTTTGTAGATGAGATTGCTGAAAAAGTTGTTATGAAAGGTGAAGTCGCTTTAGGAAGTTATACAGAAGTGCTAGAAGCTTCTAAAATCACTGAATTAACTTCACAAATCTTTGATTATAAACAAGCTCTTAAAGTGCTTGTGAATGATTTAAAAATACTTTTACAACTTGCTGAAAGTTTTGAATGAAGCGCTAGAGTTCAACCTATTTTTGATGAAGTGCTATTATCATTAGATAAATGATTATGACAATTTGATGCGATGTCAAAATAGTATAAAAAATCCGGGGAACCGGATTTTATTATGCTTATTATAAGTTAGCAAAGTAAATAACTGTTCTAACAAGTTGTGATACATATGACATTTCATTGTCATATCATGAGAAGAGTTTATATAAGTTACCTTCTGACGATTCTTTGATTGAAGTTAATTTTGAATCAAATACTGATCCATGTGTTTCTTTAATAATATCAGAAGAAACAATTTCATCGGTTTCATATCTGAAACTTTCTGATTCTGCTGCTTTCATTGCTGCATTAATTTCTTCAACTGTAGGTTGTTTTTCTAATAAAACAGTTAAGTCTACTAATGAACCTGTAATTAATGGTACACGAATTGCTGAACCGTCTAATTTTCCTGCTGCTTCTTTAACTACTAAACCAATTGCTTTTGCTGCTCCTGTTGAAGTAGGAACCATATTTGCTGCTGCTGCACGAGCCCTACGTAAGTCTCTATGTGGAGCATCTTGAAGTCTTTGATCTCCTGTGTATGCATGGATAGTTGTCATAAATCCAGATTTAATACCAAAGTTATCGACTAAAACTTTAACCATAGGTGCTAATGAGTTTGTTGTACATGATGCTGCAGAGATAAGTGTATCATCACTTGTTAATTCATTGTGGTTTACATTAAATACAATAGTTTTAACATCTTTTTCTGATGGTGCAGAAACAACAACTTTTTTAGCACCTGCTTTTAAGTGTTTTGAAGCACCATCTCTTTTAGTAAAGAATCCAGTTGATTCAATAACTACATCAATTCCAAGTTCACCTCATGGAAGATTTTCAGGATCTCTTTCTGCGAATACTTTAATTTCTTTCCCATCGACAACGATAGCACCATCTTTAGCTACTACTTCAACACCTAATTTACCAAATGCTGTATCGTATTTTAATAAGTGTGCTAGGGTTTTTGAATCTGTAAGATCGTTAACTGCAACAACTTCTAAGTTTGAATTTTGTTCTAATAATCTACGGAAAAATAATCTACCAATTCTTCCGAATCCGTTAATTGCTACTTTTTTCATATTTTACCTTTCTGTTAATTAAAATGTATATCTTGCATATTATAAACTTTTTTTAAAATAAAAAATATAAATATATAGATATGATGGATTGATGAGGATGGTGGGAAATAGTTGTTATTGTTGCCATTTTATTATATTTAGATAATTTAGATAACTTGTTAAATTCTCTTACAAATATTTTTTATAAAAGTGAGTTGAATTTCGAAGAATTAGATTATAATTTTATCTTATATTCAATTTATTATTGAATTTATATACAACTTTTTATATTCTTTATTTAAATAATTTTGTGTGTATGAAAGTAAAATAATTACGACAACAAGTAATATGATTATTCATAAATTTGTAAAATATATTGGTGTTTCTTTAGGTACATGAAACTATTGATACTTCAATTTGGGTAACTTTCTCGGTGCCAATTTGAAAAGGCACTAATATTCATTAGTAGATTTAAATTAAACGGAGATAATACTAATACAAAAAGAATCATTAATACCACTAATAAAAAGAAAGATTTAAGTTTTTTTGTTAATTCAGATTTATTTATTATTGTAATTTTAACAAATAAAAATATGCTAATAAGAAATGCAGTTATAATAAAAACATAATTTAATACATTAATTCAATATTTCACCACATACACATCATCATATAAATAAAGAGAAGAAAGAAAAGTATCAATTAATAAATTAATAATTAAAATTACTAAATTCAATGTTACAAAAAATAATGCAGATATATTTAACGATTTAATGACTTTTAAATTAGATGTTTCTTTCTTGTCATTTGAAATTATATTAGAAACCAATGCACTTTCTATCTTAGGTTGTTGTAAAACTTTTTCCTCTTTTATAATTTCTTGTGTTTGTGCTTTCACTTTTGCTGGTTTTAATTTAACCATTGATATACCTAATAAAACTGTAATAGCAACCTGAATAAGCAATCCGATAATTGATATACCTGGTAATCAAGACACAGGTTGTGCAATAAGAATCAAAGCAAAATTTGATATAGCAAAAGCTCTTGTTTTTGCTATTGTTTCATCTTTTTTAGCATCTTGCAATGTAATTGCAAAAATTGATATCAACATTGCTATAACTGATAAATATATAAAGATGTTCATAATTGTAAATACTGCATATGGTATACTGCTTGTAAAGACATATTCAGGGTTATATGAAAGTCTACCATATGCATTTACTGGTGTATAAATTAAAATAGTTGTTATTAATCAAAATAACATAGTTACTGAACTTAACACCAAAGTTGATAAGTTCATTTTAAACAGGGTTAATTTTCTTGACATAGTTCCTTTCTTTCTTAATGATAGAACAAAAAAAAAAAAAACAGAAAGCCAAAAATGTGGGCAATTTTCTGTTTATTTGTGAAATAAAATTTGTATATTTTCATATTCTAATGAAAAAGAGATAAAAATACATTATGCAGATTGATTATTATGTTGTGTATTATTCACAACATCTTGTTCATTTGAATCAGCAGATCATTCTAAAAGTGTGTCTAAAACTATCGGAATACCTTTTGGATCTTTTGATTCATTAAGTTTTTTATTTAATGAATAAATATCACTGTAACCTTTGAAATAAATAGGATTCTTAGGATCTGTTGATACATAAGCAATAATTAAACTAAAGTGCTTATTGTTTTCTTTAGTCTTTTGTTTTTGGTATGCTTCTACATATTCTTTATAAGCATTTTTGATGTATTCTGTTTTTGCTGGAGCATTTGTTGTGCTGTTATTTTGATTTAATGCTTTTACTTCAATATGTATTTCATGATTGTTGTATTTAATGATAAAATCAACAAAAGATGTTCTTAGTTCCTGATCTGCGATGTATTCAAAACCAATTCCTTTAAAAGGAATGTTTTTAGTAAACATAATTTCTACATTATTTTTATCATCAGATTTTGCTTTAGAGTGTTTATTATCTCAAGCATTTAACTTCTCGATAAAAATTTTCTCAGGTACTGAATCATAAACAAGTTCTAATTTATTTGAATCCTTTTGATTTGGATCAAGTTTTTCTTTTTTATATGCATAATTATTATTAAAAATCTCTTGGGTTCGCTCTTCTTGTAAGATTTGGATGCGCTCTTTTAATGTTAATTTGTCATCAACAGTAAAAACTAAGTTATTTTGTTCATTTTTTTGTTTCTTTAAACTTTTCTTTAAATTAACAAAAACTGGTAATTTAATTTGAATAAATAGATATCACAGCATTGTGTGATTGATTTGCTGATTAAGTTTATTTTCAGTAAAGAAATTATTGATGTGTTTTTTAATGTTTTCATTTAAATAATCTTTATGTTTTTTGAGTTCTTTTAGGTTAAAAATTTCAATTTCAATTAAATTTTTAACCTTATATGTAACAAAGTGTCCATCACCATAATCTCTTTTTTCAGCTACAATAAATTTATTTTGCTTAAATTCATTTAGTATATTTTGATATTCTTTTGTAAAATCATCAACTAAAAACTTATTTATCTCATCGATAGCTTGTTTTTGATATTCATTTTCATCAACTTCATTTCATTTAACAAAGTTTTCTATATGCCCAGAGATAAAGGTTTTGTTTTTATATTTATCCTTAAGAACAAGTTTTTGGTATTGTTGATCTTTAATGTCTACATTACTATAAATATAGTATTCTAATGCAGCACTGTTTGCTGGTAAGTTGTCAACAGGAACAGGATTTCTTTTAATTCTTCCTAATGTTTGTGTATTTAGTGTCCCTGAATACACATTACGCAGTTGCACTAACATACAAGCTCTAGGAATATTCCATCCTGTTGCGGGTCCAATTTTGAAAATGATAACATCAACTGGTGAATTATTTCTAGAGATATCAAAAAGTGTATCACCACCTGCTAATCTAATATTAGAATCTATTACAGTAAAACAATCAGATTTAGTGTTATCAAAATATTTAACTCATTTTAAGTTATTTTCTTCTAATACTTTGATAATCATATCGATGTTTTGATTAAATTTTGCACTTTTTTCTTTGTCTTTGCTATCGTTATTAACTTGAATTAGCATCGCTGCATTGATTCCGATGAGGTGGGGTTGATTGATGTTATCATTGTATTTTTGTTTGATTTCTTTAAACTTTTCACAAGCTTTTCTTAAAATGATTTCATCATCTAAAACATCTAAACACTAATGTTGACATTATAGTTCTTTTTAGTTTTTAAAAGTTGTATATTATCATTTTGTAAACTTTGATGTTCAAGTTCCACTAAGTTTTCACCACTCTTAGGTGAAGCACTCATTTTTACCACAAATGCGGCAGCTGATTGCATTTTGGCTTCATAATTCTTTTCTTCTTCAGATTCGCGGATTTTAATGTCTGCATCTCCTCCGTGGTGTGCTTCATCGCGGATGTAGATAAGTTTGTATTTATTGTTTCTAATTTGATCTAAAAACTTATCTACTGCTCCGTAGATGGTATAAAGACTTTTGGCTGTAAATGATGAACTACCAGCAATAAAAACATTGTTTTCTTCAGCAAAAAACTCAAATGTTTGTTCGGTCTTCTTAGTTTTTGCTTTAGCAGAAGGGGATTCAAGTCGTTTGATTACCAAGTCTTTGTTTTTGATGTATTGTTTGTAATTATTAAAACTCTTTTCAAGTTGTTGAGGTAAACAAGCAGTTGAGAGAGTATTTATATAAAATACTAATTTTTCTTCAGGGTTATCTTTTGATCACTCAACAAGATGATCGATAAATTTAAAATCATAAAAGTTTTACCAGAACCTGTTGGTGCTTTAAAAATTTGATAATCAACTGTATTGCTTTCTAAACTTGAAATAGCATAAGAAGTTAGTTCGCTAACAACTTCTGTTTGTGAATTAGTTAGTTCCATTATTCTCCTTTAATTTTCTTTGGATTTTGTAATTTGTTGATATTCTTCTTCATTTAAAGGGATAATTTATTATCTTGTATTAACAAATATTCAGTTAGCTTACCATTTTTTCTAAATTAGAATATTCATATGCTAATCAAAACATTTCACTATCGATTCCGTTAGTTAATAATTCTTTATCTAAAATATTTTTTAGTTCGGTTGTTTTGTATGCTTTAATCATTTTTGACTCCTTGTATTGTTTATGCTTTATCTTTCTTGTGGATTTAAAGAAAGTAAATCATTTAATAAATTCTTTATATGATTTTGATTATTTATATCTAAATTAGGTATACCAAAATCTTTTAGTAATTGTATAAGTTTTTTAATTATGTTATCTGTCTCATCCTTAGTATCAGGTGAAACATCCATATATTCAATGTCGTAGACATTTAAATTCGTTTTATAAGGTTTGTTTTTGTTGATTCATTCAAAAGTTTGATTATCTGTAGAATTACCTTTGTTTATTCTATACAAACGTTCATAATTAACATTTTTTGCTATATTGTTTTGATTATTAGTTACAAGTGTATATGTTCTATTACCACCATCTTCTCTGTTTAAATCTAAAACAGCATGACCTGTGGTTCCGGAACCAGCAAAGAAGTCAAGAATGCGAGAATTGCCGTCTTTTTCAACAAGTTTTATTAAATGTTTTATTAACCTTACAGGTTTAGGTGTATCAAAAGCATTTTTATATAAAATTTCATTAATTTCGTTTTTTGATTCGTGAGTATGTCCCACCACTTCATAGTTCAGTATAGTTTTTGAAATAAGATCTGAAACTTCGTGCAAGTATCTTTTTAATGTTGGTCTTTTATTTTCATCATCAGGTAAAACAATTCTGTTTTCTTTTATGAGTTCATATATTTTTTCTTTATTAAATATTCAGCCTGAATTTTCAGGACACTTATAAGTTTTATTATTTCAGTAGATATCAAATTTATTTTTTGAGTTTTTAGTTAAATCTGTTAGTTTATAAAATCCTTTTTCGTCTTTATCTTTGTAACGTGAATTAATTTTTTCATTTCTTTTTAATCTATTAAATTTTTTTAACTCTTCTTTATTCTTAGCATAACTTAAAATATAATCGTGATTAACGGAAACAAACTTATTATTATTCTTTGGTGAATAATTTTTTTCTCAAATAAAATTAGCAATAAAATTTTCTTCACCAAAAATATCGTCCATTAAAACTTTTAAATAAGCTTGTTCACTATCATCAATAGAAACAAAAATGACTTCATCTTCTTTAATAAGTTTCTTTGCTAATCTTAATCTTTCATTTATTAGATTTAATCATCCATTTCTAGAGAATTTGTCTCTGTACGCAAATTTTCCGTTATCAATATTTTCTTTGTCGTTTGCAATTCCGTTCCCATCTTCATAAGAACTTTCAGTGTTATAAGGAGGATCGATATAAATTACATCGTAATTATATGTAAGTCCCGCTCTCTCTCTCTCTCTCAATTACTATTAAATTCTTTAAAGCATCATAGTTTTCGCCAATGATCAAACAATTATCTGTTGATTTAGAATCTTTAAATTTAAAAGATAATTTTTCGTTCTTTTTAAGCAAAGCAATGCTTTGGTTGTTGCTCTCGGGAGCAACATCGAAACGAAACCCGATTTTTATTCTTTGAGCGATAAATTGAAAAATGTATTCTAATTCATTATCATTAAATCTTTTGATTATCTGCGCTGCCCATCTTTTTTGATCTGTGTTTAATTCCTTAGAAGAAATTCTATCTATTTCCTTTAAATATTTTTCTTGCAACTGTGTTAAAGTTTCATCAGATGTATTTATTTCTTTGTTCATAATTCTCCTTATAAAATATATGTAAATATTTTACTACATATTGATTGGTAATTGTTTAATAAATAACATTTCTATTACTTTCTATTTTTACCTTTACAAATATTACAACTAATAACACTGTTATTACAACATGAATTGCTAAGGAAAAAGTGCTTATCACAGGAACCCAAGCAAAAGGAAAGGCTAGTATTATTAAAGAAAATATACTTATACAAAGTCTTAAAATTGATTTACTTATTATTTGGTTTTTAAATAACTTCATTGATATTACAAGCATTATAATAATCATTATTGTTATACTGATATATATTAATGATGCAAGAATTTCTGGTAGACTAAAAATGATAATAGCATAGAAATTTGAAGAAATCAGCAAAGATGAAAAATTAAACTCTATTGATCCTTTATATGGTACAAAATTCCATGATAATGTGAAATAAGATGTAAATGCTCACAATGCCATACATACTAAACTTAAAACAAATGATGCAATTGCTAAATGAAATAATAATTTTCTTTGTTTCATATATTCCTAACTTTACATATTATAAATGAATATATGTAAATATAATAACACTAGGATTTAATCCTAGTGTTATATTTAAATGGTATTATTGGAAATTTTATTAATCTTTCTTTTGAATGAATTTATCAAAATTAACACTATTCTTGGAATATGAATTATTACTATCAAATTGTGTGTTATTAGCATAGCCGGAAAATCTGTTGTCCGAATAACTATATTGTTCGAATTTTGTATTTATTGAACTTTTATTATTCTTCAATCTTGCAATAGATATCGCTAATAAAACAGTAATAACAATTTGGATAATTAATCCAATTAACGATACAACAGGTATTCACGAAACAAGCTGAGCACCAAGAATTAAAGCAAAATTTGAAATAGCAAAGTTTTTAGTTCTTGCTATGGCTTCATCCCTTTCGCTTTCTTGTAAGGTTATTGCAAAAATAGATATCAACAAACTAATAATTGTTAAATATACAAATAAATTTAATATCGTAAATATAGTATATGTTATAGATGGACCAAGTAAAGTAATCCAATTAAATCCAGTTCAACCATAGTTTATAATTAATAATAACACTGATGCAGTTGTTATAATCCAAAATAGCATTGTAATTGAGGTTAATATTAAGGTAGCAAGGTTTAATCTAAATAATAATCTTGTTTTTTCTGTCATTTTTCCTTCTTGTTTGATTTTTAATTTAACTTTATATATTATAAAGCAAAAAAAAAAAAAAAAAAAACAGAAACCACAAAAAATTTGTGGATTTTTATTTATTTATAGAATATGAATTTAATATTTTCACATTATTAAGAATATATAAAAAATCGTTTATACATAGATGTATAAACGAAACAAAATTTCTATTTTTTATCTTGGATAGCAGTAACTCCAGGTAGTTCAAGTCCTTGCAATAATTCTAAACTTGCTCCACCACCAGTTGATACATGTGAGAATTTATCTGACATTCCAAGTTTTTCAACAGCAGCTACTGAATCACCACCACCTACAACTGAGTAGCAATCTTTTAGTTCTGCTATTGCTTTACATACGGTAAATGTCCCATTACGGAAGTTTTCAAATTCAGCAACACCAACAGGGCCGTTTCATACAACAGTCTTCGCTCCCTGAAGAGTTTGTTTAACTAATTCTAAAGATTTAGGACCGATATCTAATCCCATATATCCATCTTTGATTCCCCCAGCATGGAATTCTGGTGTAACATCTTTAAATTCCTTCGCAACTGCATGATCAACAGGTAAAACAACTTTATCTTTGTATTTAACTAAGAAATCCTTAGCAAGAGCAACAAAATCGTTTTCTACTAATGATTCACCAATTGCATAACCAGTAGCCTTTAAAAATGTATATGCCATACCGCCAGCAATAACCATTTTGTCAACTCTTTGAATTAAGTTTTCAAGAACTTGGATTTTATCTGATACTTTAGCTCCACCTATAATAGCAACAAATGGATGTTCTGGATTGTTCAATACTTTTTTAAGGGATGTTACTTCTTTTTCCATTAAATATCCTAAAGCAGATTCGCTCATATTTTTAGATATTCCAACATTTGATGCATGTGATCTATGTGCAGTTCCGAATGCATCATTAATGAATACATCTCCTAATGATGCTCAGTATTTACCAAGATCTGGATTGTTTTTGCTTTCTGCTTTATCATTTAAATCTTCAAAACGGGTGTTTTCAACCATCAAAACATCACCTGGTTTCATTTGATTAATAGCTTTTTCTAATACTTCACCTTTGGTATAAGGGACAAAGATAACGCCTTTGTTTAATAAACGAGATAATTCAGCAGATACTGGTCTAAGTGATTTTTCTCTTAATTCATCTTTTGACTTAATTCTTCCGAGGTGAGAGAATAATATGGTTTTACCACCATCGCTGATAATTTTTTGAATAGTAGGTAGTGCTGCTGTAATTCTTTTAGTAGAATAAATAATACTGTCTTTTAATGGAACATTAAAATCCACTCTAACTAAGACTTTTTTGTCTTTTAAAACAACATCATTGATTGTTTTTTTCATATATACTCCTATATCTAAGTTATTATTTATTTAATTATAATAAAATTCTGTTGTAATTGAAAAAATAACAAAAAGAATTTCAAAATTTTATTAAATTATAAAATCTTATTTAAGGACTAACGACAAAATGGTAGAATTATAATATCTTATAAAAAAAGATTATTTTATTTACCTTTTTGTATCAATAAAGAAAATAGATAATCTTTATTATATACTTGATTATAATTTTAAAAGTTAATAATTGTTAGGAGTTTTAATATGGATATTAAAAAAATAGAAAGAAATGATTTAATTAATAATATAGGAAAAGAACAATATACAACAAACACCGAGGCTGGTGAATTTTCTTATATTTCTATTGTTGATAAGGATTCAAAAGAATTCAAGGAAATTAAGAGCAAGATAAAGAGATCTAATGGTGCCTACATTGTCGATTTAAGATTTGAACATATTGAAAATATTTCATTAATTATCGAAACAAAATTAAGAAAATTTAAGAAAAAGGATTATGAACAATTAGAAGAATATTATGCATTAGAAAGAATTTATAGACCAAATAATAATGTTATAGCAGTTTTATTTAATTTACAAAATCCAGAATCTGCTTTTGTAAAGGTTTATGATAAAAAGAATAATAAAGAAACTACATTTAATAAATTTGATTATAATAAAAAAATATATGAATATATTAGTGATTTTTCAAAGAAAAAGAATAATAAAAACGAAATAATTAAAAACACAATCGAATTAAATGATTTAATGCATAAATATAATATTAAAGAGAGTATAAGAGCACAATTTATCGGGTCCGCTTTAATGGCGCTAAATTCAGAAAATTTTGATTTAGAAAGTGAAATTAAAAGGTCTAATAATACTGAAATTCTTCTAAGACATTTTAAAGAGATAATAGAACAAAAATTAAAAGATAATAAAAATAAGACAGAGAAGATTAATATTTTATCCAAAATATTAGATGAACAAGACTTAACAAGTTTAGATTTTCAACACTTGCAAAATATTTTGAATAAAGTAAATGACGGTATTATCCCTTTTATAAATGAAAATACAAATACAGGCGAAGATTTATTAAATTTATTTTTTACTACATTTAATAAATATGTACAAAAAGAGGATAAGAATCAAGCTTTTACACCATCACATATCACCGACTTTATGGCTGAAGTAATAGGGATAGATGAAAATTCTATCGTTTTAGATCCTACTTGTGGTTCTGGTTCATTTTTGGTTCAAGCAATGGTTAAAATGCTAAAAAATGTTAAAGATCCAACAAAAAGAGATTATATAAAACAAAACCAATTACACGGAATTGAAATAGAGGAAAAAGCATTTGGGTTAGCTTCTACAAATATGTTGATTCATAAAGATGGAAAATCTAATATTGTCCTTGATAGTTGTTTTAATCTAGGAAAAGAAATACAGCAAATGAATATAACACATATTCTTATGAACCCTCCGTTTAACGGAAAAAGAATGCCAAAAGAATGCCCTGTTCAAAAAAATAATGGTATGGATGCAACAAAAGGTTTATATTTTGTTAATTTTGTTGCAGAGCATATTGAAACAAAAGGTGCATTACTTGCTACTATCTTACCTTTACAAGCAGCTATAGGTTCTGGAAATACTATTAAAGAATATAAGAAAAAAATGTTAGAAAAACATACACTTAAAGCAGTTTTTAGTTTACCTAATGATATTTTTCATCCAGGGGCATCTGCATCATCATGTATTATGGTCTTTGAACTAAACAAAAAACATAATCCAAAAATAGCTACTTTTTTTGGATACTATAAAGATGACGGATTTATTAAGAAAAAGAATATGGGAAGAATTGAGAAAAAAGACTGAACATTAATAAAAAAGAAATGATTAGATGTTTATAAAAATGATCAAGAAATTGATGGGTTTTCAGTATTGGAAAATGTTGATTATAATGATGAATGACTTGCAGAAGCATATATGAAAACTGATTATTCCAGTTTAAAAGAAGAAGATTTTGTAAAAACAATAAGGGAATTCGTTAGTTTTAAAATTAAGGAGGATATTAAATAATGGAATTAAATATAAATGAATGGAAATGATTTAAAATAAAAGAAATTAAAATTCTACAAAAACCTAAAATTAAAAAAATATCAAAAATTCCTGAAGATGAAGGAAAAGTTGCTTTTATAAGTTCAACTCAATTTAATTGTGGTGTTAGTAATTTTGTTGATGTTGCAGAAAAAAGTATTGAAATAAGAAGATGTTTAACAATTTCTACAAATGGAAGAAATTTTGATTCTTTTGTTCATGGAAATTATAAAAAAGCATTTTCAAGTGATGTCGAAATATTTCTTTTAGATAAATTATCTGAAAATATAGGTTTATTTCTTGCTACAATCTTAAGAAAAGAACAATTTAAATATTCATATGGTAGAAAAGCAAAAAACGGAAAGATAGATAATACATTTATAAAACTTCCAGCAAAACTAGACGGAACACCTGATTGAGATTTTATGGAAAACTATATAAAATGACTTAAAGAAAAACAAAATAAAGAATCTATTTCTTTACAAACAATAGAAAATACTGCACATTTATCTAAAGCAACTAATAAGTTAAAATTAAATATAAGTGAATGAAGAGAATATAAATTAAAGGATTTGTTTAATTTTGTGAAAGGGAAATGTAGTAATTCTACTGAATTCGAAGAAGGAACCGAAACTTTTTATATAGGTGCTAAAAAAGAAAATCATGGTGTGATGCAAAATATTGTATCCGAACCAACATTAATTTCAAAAGGAAATTGTATTTCATTTGTTTGTCAGGGTGAAGGAAGTAATGGTTATCAATTTTATATGCCTGTTGATGCGATACATACTACTTCGAATACCTTAGGGTATAGCAAACAGCTTAATAAATATAATGCATTATTTATTACTACTGTCTTAGATAAAGAAAGATTTAAATGATCTTTTGGTAGAGGAAGGAAATTGGATCTTTTAAAAAATACTATCATCAAACTACCATCAAAACCAGATGGAACACCCGACTGGGATTTTATGGAAGAATATATTAAGTCCTTACCATATAGCAAATACATATAAAAACTTTCTTATCTATCATATAGATTACGAAAGTTTTTTTACTTAGTGTTATGTTTCTTAAAAGAAACTTTGCGCTCAGTTTTATTATGAATTCTTAAAAAGTTATCATAATGAGCATATATAACAAATAATAATGCAACAAAATAAATAATATAAACTATAAAGAATAAAGAATCACTAGTAGCATTTAAGGTTCCTAAAATACCAGTTGAAATCCAAGGGATTAGTGCAAAAAAACCTGTGATGCTTGCTGATAATACACTACCTAATGAAACATATTTTCATATATAAATTACTAAAAAATATAATATTACAAATATAGGAAGTAAAATAATATTTATTGATGTTGCTAAACCTAAAATTGTAGCAACCCCTTTTCCACCGCGAAAACCAAAGAAAATAGGTCAAATATGACCGATTACTGTTCCTAAACCAGCAAACGAAGGAAAGATGTATAAAGTTTCTTTTATATAACTTACATCTGCAAAATTACTTTGATGACCTAATCTAAAAGTGATATCATGATTTATAGCATAGGTTATCCCATATGCAATTGCAACAATTGCTAAGGTTTTTAATCCATCGATTCATAAAATAATTTGAGCCGCTTTTTTACCCAAAACCCTTTTTGCATTTGTTGAACCTGCATTACCCGAGTGATAATCGCGAACATCGACTTTATAGAATTTTTTACCAATAATAATTGTTGTGTTTAACGAACCAACAAGATAACCTAAAATAAAAAAGACTATATTTGTTAAGATACTTAAAAATGCTACCATTATTCCCTTTCATAGCAATATAAATATTTTCAAATAATTATAAATAATTATATAATATAAAAATGAAAGAAAAAAAACAATTTGAGATAAATATAGTGCAACTTCCAGATCCTATTTTGCATAAAAAATCACATAATGTTCCGATCCCATTAACAGATGAGGATATTAAACTTGCCGAATCAATGATTTATCATATTGATGATAGCCAAAGTCCGGATACTAAATTCCGTCCTGGAGTAGGTGTAGCAGCAGTACAATATGGGATATTAAAAAATGTTTTTTATGTACATGTAAAAGATGGTGAAGAAAAAACAGTATTTAAGGATGTGTTGTTTAATCCTAAGGCACTGGTAAAAAGTGATAAAAAAATTGCTATAGAATCAGGTGAAGGTTGCTTAAGTGTTGATGAAAGTATTCCAAATCAAGATGGATTAGTACATCGGAGCAACAAAGTTGTTGTAGAAGCATATAGTTATTTTGAGCGAAAGCAATTAAGATATGAAGTATCAGGTTATTTAGCAATTGTTTTTCAACACGAACTAGATCATCTTAATGGAATGCTATTTATTGATCGAATTGATAAGAAACAACCACACAAAAAGAAGAATAAAGCAATATATATTTAAAGGATAAGATGCTGCAAACAAATTTAATTTTACATTTTCAAGAACAAAATAATGCAAAGGAACAAATCCCTGATTTTTTAAGAAAAATATCAGATGCGTTAAAATCAATCGATGGTAGTGTATGAATCCCAGTTATGGTTGCTGCTCTAATTATTATTTCATTTGGTTTTGGTTTTTTATATAACTGAAAATATATTCCTGTTAAAATAACTGCGATTATTTTATCGATAATTGCTTCTATAGTTAGTGTAACGGTTGCTACAAAAAAAATAGATGATTCAGATATTCGCAGATTTATTCCACTGCTTGCTACTCTTGTTGCATTGATAACATATTGAGTTGTTAGGTTCTTAGGAGTTGTTATTATCTTCTTTATTCATATTTTTTATTCGCGTAAAAAATATAAAGTAATTAAACAAGAAAAACCAAAAAAACATTTTTTAATTCGTTTTTTAGCAGGCGGATTAGGAAATATGATAGTTGGGATACCAGGAACCTTATTATTTGCTAATGTGCTTTCTTTATCTACTCCTGAAAATTCATCAGTATCTAAAGCATCGAGATTTTCCGTTTCTTTGATGACCGGTGGAAAAGGAGAAAGTTACGGTGGTTTAGTTCCAAAAATTATTAATATCTTAGACCTTGCATCAGAATTTAGCAGCCAAGGAGATATTCAAAAAATCTTAGAAAAAGCACCAAATCAAATTACACCAAAAGATCAAGAGAAAATTAAAGAAGTTGCAAATAAATTAGTTCCAATTATAAATGATGAAAGACTTAGAAAAACATTTTTGAATAAGGCTAGAGAAAATAATTCACTTGATTTTCTAACCAAAAATTTTGATAAAAAGTTAACTGATGATATCATAAAAGCAGTTAAGACTAAACAGGTTGAATATAATATAGCAAATGATCAAAAGAAAAAAGAAATTGCTACAAACTATATAACAAACGAAGAGAATTTAAAAAATATTTATGAACAATATGTTTCACCTAATTTAGATAAAGCAGCCCAGACACAACTAGCATTTGCTCAAAAGATAATTGATAAAATAAATTCGGATGCCAAAAAAGATTTAAATGCATTTATCTCAAGTGCATATGAAAAAGTTGATCCAAATAGTAGCAATAAATTTGATGTTAGAAAAACAGTAGATGCACTAACTAACTTTATCGCAACATATGATTTTTCTAAAAATAAAGGTTAATTATGTTTAAACCTAAAAATAATTCCGATGAATTAGTTGCTAAAACTGTACAACTTCAAATGGATTCGAAAAGTGAAATTAAAGAAGAAGTTAAATATCGTGATCCAAAAGGTTTGCTAAATCCAGCAACTCAGAAAATCATAAAAAAAGAAATTTTTATTCGTAGAATTAGTGCAATTTTTTGAGGTGTTATTTGGGGTTTATCTGTCTTGGCAATTATTTTGGTTGTTGTTTTGAAATCTTTAGATGATCCTTATTCCGGGATTGCTTTATATGTAGTATTTTCATTTTTATTTTTATTATCAGCTTTTTTAACTATAAAAGGATTGATAAGGATTTCAGGTTGAAAAAAGACTGAAAATAGTTTTCGACAATCATATGCAAATGGTGATGCAGCTTCAAGCAGCATGTTTGTTGAAACATTTAAAAATTTATCCTTAAAAGCCTTACGCATAAAGTGAATTTATTTCTTTTTTACAACTTATTTTGTCTTATTTAATTTAATTATCTTTGGTTTATGGTCAGCAAAAACATTAGAAATAGGCACACCACCTTCACAAGCATCAGGAATTCATACTAATTTTTATCTTGCTATAAACTTCCAAGAAGCTTTGGATAAAGCTTTTGGAAGTGTAAAAACTATGTTAATTATTGACTTGGTTGTGCAACTAGGATTAACAGGTTTATTAATAGCAGTACTTTTATATGATAAAAAACGCATTCAAGATATTGATTTGCAACTTGGAAGCGATGATGCAACAGCGAAATTAAAAGAATTAATTCAAAATCGCAAGAAATTTGAAAATAAAGCATGATTAATTTTGTATATTATCATTTTTATCTTAGTTGTTTTAATTCCGCTTGCTTGAATGTTATACTTAGTATATCGCAAGATGATTAGGAGAAAAAAATAATGAATTTATTAGTTTTTATTGAAGATAATTTTAATGATATTGAACTTGTGACTCCGTTATCAATTTGAAAAAAGTCCAATATGTTTGATAAAATAACTTTTTATCACAAGTTTTTAACTCAGGCAAGCGGACAATTTGGTTTTACTAAAATTGAAAATATAGACAAAACCATAGATTTAGATGAATATGATTTTGTTTTTATTCCAGGTGGACGTGGAGCACAAGCTCTTAGAGAAAACAAGGATGCATTAGATAAAATACAAGAATGAATTAATAAAGATAAAAATATGGCGGCTATTTGTGATGCACCTAATGTTTTAGCAGAACATCAAATAATTAAAAAGAAAGATTTCACTGGATACCCATCGCAATGAAGTCAGAAATTTCGAAAAGGTATTAATTATCATGATGAAAGTATCGTAATTGATAAGAATATTATTTCAGGTAAATCTGCATTTGCTGCTGAAAAACTTGCATATAAAGTGTTGCAGGTGCTGTTTGGAGACGATGTAGCAATTAATACATACCAACAAATTTCAGGTAACAGTGATACAGAAAAAATATTAGAAATTTTAAACACACATTAGTGTGTTTTATTATATAATAGCACTATGAATCCATTAGAAATATCAATTCATACATTTAGTTGAATTGCAGCCATAGTGGTTGCATCGCTAGGTGTCCCGCAACTAATTAACCAAATCAAAACCCGTAAAACCGGAAATGTAAACTTCTTTTCATTTTGAGTCTTTCAGATTGGAATTTTACTTTGATTGATATGATCATCGCTTGGAAATAAAAAATTATTAAGCACTTTTGTAGCCAATACAGTCGGGGTATTTTTATACGGAACTATGATTATCTTACTTTATAAATATAAAGATGAGTTTGATAGTCGTATAAAATATTTTGGAATGGGTGCAATAGTAATTACTTGAATTATTGCTCTTATCTTTATTGCCCTAAAAATAACAAATTCATTTAAAACTCCTGTTTATTTATGAGATCCAAAAACCGAATCAGTTATGGGATTTATTTTCCCTGCTTTTACAACCTTAGCATTTATCCCACAGATGATTTTCTCAATTAAAACAAATTCATGAGAAGGAGTTTCACCGTATATGTTTTTAGTTTATGAATTAAATAATACTGTATGAATTATTTTCTGAGCTTTAAACATCTCTAATCCAGCAACTGCTATGCATAAATATGCATTTGTTGGGGGTATTGTGTGACAAATTATTTCATTTATTTTATTTGGTATTCAATTTATCTTTAGTTTTATGGATTATCAAAGAAGAAAAAAGCTAGCAGAATAAAAACAAGGAAGTACCTTGTTTTTATTCTGCTAAAAATGAAGTAATAAATTCACCAATTGTTGCACTGTTATGGTCATTAATGATGTGTGTTGCAACATCTTTCAAATCTGCTGTAGCATTACCCATAGCTATTCCTAAAGAAGCATGTTTCGTCATATCAATATCATTTCCACTATCACCAAAGGTGACAAGGTTTTTAGTTGTAAGATTTAGTAAATTAAGCAAATATTCTAATCCGATTAACTTGGAGGTGTTAATCGGATTTACATCTGTATATATTGAGTTGGTAAGATATATATTGCATTCAAAATCTTTAAGCAATTTCTTAGTCAAATCCGTAATCTCCTTAGCGCTTTTAAGTGGATTACGCAGTGCTATTTGTACAATTTGGACATCTTTATTTTCAATAACTTCTTGCATTTTTTCGATGCTGATTTGATTTATGATGTTCATATCCATTATATTTGCATCTGTAATTCAGTGAGGTTTTTGATTATTAGGTAATGCGGTAGCATTGTAATTATGTGTATCAACAGTTATGATAAGTTGATGCTTGCTAGCAATATCTCTCATTATATAAAAGATATCTTTATCTAAACTATTTAAAATATAGGCTTTTTGATTTTTTATATCATATACAGCAGTTCCGTTAGAACAAACTAAATAATCAATATGATCAACTGCTTTTGAATCTAAAAGAGGTAATGTCTTAGTGATTCCGCGCCCTGTAGCAATTACATTTATGTGACCGTGTTCTTTTGATTTTTTAAGTGCCTTGATTGTATCAATGTGTGCTTTATTATTGCTTTGTAGTAAGGTTCCATCTAAATCAAAAGCAAATACATAAGGTTTTTTAACTCTGTTTTTCAATCTTTTCTACTCCACTCATATAAGGGATTAAAACTTTTGGAACCGAAACACTCCCATCAGGATTTTGGTATTGTTCTAAAATAGCAGCAATAAGACGGTCTACAGCGACACCAGAACCATTGATTGTATGAGCATAATTTGTTTTACCATCATTATCTTTATAACGAATCATCGCACGTCGAGCTTGAAAATCACCAAAATAACTTATGCTAGATACTTCTCTAAATCTTTGTTCTGATGGCAGTCAAAGTTCTAAATCAATTGTGGTTTTTGCTGAAAAACCTAAATCACCAGTGCATAAGCGAACTTTTTGATAAGGAATTTCGAGTTTTTCTAGTACATCTGCTGCATCTAAAACGGTTTGATTATATTCATTTCAAGCAGATTCAGCATTAACGACTTTAACTAATTCAATTTTCTTAAATTGATGTTGTCTTATGATTCCTTTGGCGTCCTTTCCAGAACTACCTGCTTCAGATCGAAAACATTCAGTATATGCTGTCGCCTTAAAAGGTTTGTCAAGATTAATTATTTCATTATTATAAATATTAGTTAATGTAACTTCAGCAGTAGGGATTAGATATTCGTTAACACCCTCAATTTTGTATAAATCTTCTTGGAATTTTGGTAACTGTCCTGTTCCATATAACGCAGTTTCTTTAACAATCACTGGTGTGTTAAACTCTGTATATCCTTTGGATAAGTGTAAATCAAGCATAAAATTAATTAATGCACGAACTAACTTTGCTCCTTGATTTTTATAAATAACATATCTTGAACCAGATAACTTAACTGCTCTTTCAATATCGATGATATCTAAATTTTTCGCAATTTCATAGTGTGGCAACACATCTGAAACAAGTCCTCTACCAAGGTTTTCAAATTTCTCAATAACTACATTATCATTTTCATCTCTACCTACAGGGACATCATTCGTAGGTAAATTAGGGATTTGTAGCAGCATATTTGTAATTTTTGCGATAAGTTCATTACTTTGTTCGTCTAATAAACTTTGGTGTTGTTTAATTTTTTGAATCTCTTTTTTAATTTGAGCAAGTTTCTCGGGGTTGTTTTTATATAAACCAAATTCCTTAGAAATTGCTGCTAATTTACTTTTAGCACTTTGTGCTTCATACATAATATGCCCGCGTTTTTTTGCTAAAGTTAAAAAAGCATCTAAAAAATGCATATCAAATCTACGATTTTTTAGGTGTTTTTTAACTTCATTTTCATTACTAATTATATATTTTATATCTAACATAAAACCTCATACATTCATGTAAATTATACACTGTTAATTGATTTTAATAATATGATAAATACCATTTTTACTGCTATATTATAGTTGTTTTTGTTATTTAATAAGCTACTTTGATAAAAAAAAATTTGTTATATAATTTATTCACGCTTATTATATATTTATAAAGGAGGACGAATGAGCAAACGTACATATCAACCAAATAAACGTAAACATGCCAAAGTTCATGGTTTTAGAGCTAGAATGAAAACAGCAAATGGAAGAAAAGTTTTAGCAGCAAGAAGAGCTAAAGGTAGAAAAAGATTAACAGTTTCAGATAAATAATAATTTGTATGAAAAAACAATATCGACTAAGAAAAAACTGAGATTTTCAAAGAATAATTGACAATAATAAATATGTCTCTAATAAATATTTAGTTATCTATTATGCAGAAAGTTCTTCATTTCATGCAGGTATTACAGTACCAAAGAAATTTGAAAATGCAGTCGGTCGTAATTATAATAAAAGACAACTTAAAGCAATTATTCATGAAATTAAGATTTATGATTTAAATTATGATTTTGTGTTAATTGTTCGCAAAGATTTTATTGCAAATGATTATGCAACTAAAAAGCAGTCAATTGCTAAACTCTTTGAGAAATTTAGGAAAAATGAAAAAAATAAATCATTTTAATTATTTCAACCAAGAAGGTAAGGAACAACAAAAAAAACAAGATACACTAAAGAAAGTTTGAAAATGAATTAAGATTGTTTTATATACTTTGTTATTTGGTTTAACAGTAACAGGTTGCGTGCAATCATTCGTTCTTAAAAATTCATCGAGTGTAGGAAATAGTATTGAATTTTACTCAAGCAAGGATGAAGTTTCCCCACGTGTAAATACTTTTGTTGTAAAAGACACAAAAGAACAAAAGATAAACATCAAAGATAATGACAACAAAGATGTTACAAAAGATGGAAAAATACAAACCGTTCCTTATGAACTTGCAACTCTTTCTATAAATCCTGATATAAACACTCTAGTAAACAATCCAGATATTCTTGAAAAACTAAAAAAACAAACATCTGATTCTTGATCAAAAGATGATACATACACTGTTAAAGAACCGCAAAAGGATGGAAGTATTAAAGAAGCACATAAAGAATATCCTAAACCTGAATATGGAGAAATAAAAAAATATTATACAACTTTTGCTATCGATGATCCGAAAGTGATAAAAAACTTAGGATATGATTATGATGATAAAAATAAAAACGTTGTTGCAAATCCTGATAAAAATAATATTAGTTTAATAGCAAAAAACAGAAGATTCTTATTTCAAGCAAGTAACTCAACTAGATATAAATATACTAATGATATTACTAATATATACCTATTGACTTTTGCATCAAAAAAAGATGAGCAACTTGTTCAGGTAATTACACATCCAGAAACAAAGGATTCTAAAAAACAAATACCTACTGTTGAAAATGGAAATTATATTTTAGTAGGGTTATCAGGTTTACAATCCGTTCCAAAATATACAGGTTTACTAACAGAAAATACTATTAATTTAGCATTTGCTCGTGATGTTCTCCAAACCTTATACAATTTTTCATTTGGTCCAAACAGTACATTTATCGCAAATTTTAATAAATATGCTGTTTTACCAGAAAACAAACAAAAAGACAAGGATGTTTTGAAAGATTACCAGTCATTTAGTGATTATTTAGAATTCTTAGCAAAAAAATTACAAGGACAAAGTAATCCAAGAATACCAATTTCACAAGCAGAAAAATTCTATATTGATGTTTATCAAGCAACAATGACTCAATATCTTACACAATTAGGTTTTTTACATGCTGATGATTTTAAAAGTTTTAATAAAGATACAGGGAAAAGTACTGTTTTTACAGAACCTACTGCAGCTACTAAGTATAACCCTGAGCAAAATATTTTATATGATTTAGGACAACGTCAGAATAAAGATAATAAATCAGAAAAAAGAAGAGATATTGATATACCTTTTAAAGGTGTTTATCCAAGTCAAGCAATAACTAATTGAGGTGAAGCTTGAGCATATGGTCCATTTTACGGATTTATAGTATATCCACTTTCTGCAATTACACAAGGAATAAGCAAAGGTATTCCTGATTTAAAAGGTTGAGGATCTATCATTGTTATCATTTTAGCTTTAATTATTACTCGTTTAACTATGTTTGGTATCACCTTTAGATCTAAAATGATGCAAAGTGTTCAAGATAGTCTTCGTCCTAAAAAAGCAGCAATTGAAGCAAAATATGTTGGTTTTGAAAAAAACAAAGCAATGAAAATGAAGAAAAACCAAGAAATTCAAGCATTATATTCTAAATATAATATAAGTCCACTTGACCAATTTGGTAGCATCTTATTAACTATACCGGTTTTCCTTGCGATGTGGCGTGTAATTCAAGCAATTCCACAAATAAAACAAACTACTTGATTAGGATTAAATTTTGCTTCTGTTTCATGAACTAAGATTTTAAGTGGAGAATTCATATATTCTTGAATTCTGATTCTAACAATTGCTATTCAAGTGTTATCACAGTTGCTTCCAAAACTATTGAATCGCAAGGGTGTTAAGCAAAGAAATACCATAGCAGAAGCACAAGCATTAAAGAAATCAGAACGTACCCAAAAGATTATGGTGATTGTATTTGCTGTAATTACAGTCCTATTTTCGGTAGGTGTGCAAGTCTACTGATTATTTGGTGGATTATGACAAATTGGAGAAGTTCTTCTTCTCCATCGTTTAAAAAAGACAACTTGATATAAACAAAAATATGAAAGTCGTCTTAAAAAATCATAAATTAAACACCAGAAATATCTGGTGTTTTTAATTAACAAGAAAATCAGTTAATAATATAGGTTCTTTTTTGTTAAAGAGAATATCAATAATACTTTGAAATAATTTGGTTTCAATTTGCTTTTCTTTAAGCATTTTAGCAAGTATTTTAGCAGTTTGATATCCTTCGATAGTTTTTGAATTATTTTCAAGTGCTTTGCTGATACCAAATTCGGAAATTTGATTACCGAACATATAATTACGGCTCTTAGAAGAATTACAGGTTAAGAAAACATCACCAATACCAGCAAAATCAAATCCCATTTTAACATCATCATTTCCTGAGATAACCTTATATATATCTAATATTTCATTCACCCCGATTGTTATAATCGCAGCAACAGTATTGTTGCTATTAGTGTGGTTTGATAAAATTCCCAAACCGATAGCTAAAACATTTTTCAAAGCACTGAATAACTCGCTTCCAAGGACATTTTTTTGATGACGAAGTTGAAAATACCGATTATTAAAATAACTCATAATTTCTTGACAATAATCACTGTTAGTTCCTAAGATGTTAATAATAGTTACTTCCTTTTGAAATACTTCAATAGCAAACGAAGGCCCTACTAAAGAAACTAAGTTCTTAAGATTTCTCTTAAAACGATGTTGGATAAAGTCACTAAAAAACATTTCTGAAACACTTTCAATTCCTTTTGACAGATTAATGATATTTACTTTACGGTTTTTTAAACTATGATGCATTTGTTTTAAAATCCCTTTTAAAGTGTTAGCTGGAACTGCTAAAACAATATTTTCACTGTTTAATACTACTTCATCAAAATCAAGTGTCGCTTTAATCTTATCTGGTGCATAAAAAGGTAAAGATCAAAAATATTTTTGATTATACCCGTTATTAATATCATCCACTTCGACTTTATCAATACCATACATAATAACATTATGTCCATTTTCTGAAAGAACATTTGCTAAAGCACTACCCCAAGCACCCGTTCCGATAAAACCAAATTTGTATAATTTCTTCATATGTTTATTATACAAGTTTTGCAATAATTTCAAGATATAAAAAAATGGCAGGAGTAGCAGGATTCGAACCCACAACACACGGGGTTGAAGCCCGATGTTCTACCGTTGAACTATACTCCTAATATTTCATTATTATACCATAAATAAGCAAAATATAAATTAGTTATTTTAGATTTTTCTTCTATATTTATTCTAATTGATATAATAAAATAAAGAAATTTGAATCTTTATAAAAGAGGTTGTTATATGTCGTTTTCAAATAAAGATAAGAGTAAACATGGTCATAATGCTCAGAAGAGCATAATTGATTTGTTAAATTTTTGTAAAAATAATAATTATATAATGAGTTTTCGTGTAAATTATATAATCGGTAAAGAAGGTTATACTAATAACGAACAGTTTTATGCACCGTTTCTTATAAAATTTTTTGATGACAAAGAATGGATAATATTTTCTACAACTTCAATGAGAAGTGATAGAATAAAGGGTTAACAATGAGATGCATTTAATATAAAAGAAATAAATAAACAAGTTGAAAAAGCATTTTTAATATATTCAGATGATGTGGATGAGAATGAAAGTTTTCTCTTTGCTCGTCAAAACAACAAATATATTCTCAATGAAGAGGTCACAGCTATTAACGAAATATTGAATCAAAGCAATCTTTACCTGCATTTCCCACTTAAGTGGGATTTTTTATTTGATTATTTAACTCTCTTATAT
>NZ_JBTHHL010000013.1:0-14151 GCF_054353895.1 Mycoplasma sp. 394
AAACTCTCGAAAAAATTGACTGTCATGTTTTATATCTAGTTTTCAAAGAACTTTTACTTATAGTAAAATATAAGCAATAATTATTATATCGCAAACAAAAATAAACAAAATTATTTTATTTTTTGAATGCTTAACTATTATATGATAAAAAATAAAAAATAAAAATTTTATTTTATATTTTCTGAATATATTAACTCTAAATTTTTTAACTTTATTAATTCAAATCCTTTATAATCAATATTCATATCTTTTAGTTTTATAAAACTTTTAAAGTATCAAACATTAAACGAAAAAGAAATAAAAAAGAAGATTACAAAGAAACAATAAAGGAGAATATCAATGAATTTTTCATAAAATTCATTTTGTAAATATTTTAATAAAAACATCAAAGAGATAAAAACAATAAGATAAATTATATAAAAAGTAATCATCGAAAATGTCAATCGCATTAATCTTAACGAATATTTGCAATTTATGTATTTATTATAATCATTGAGATTACAGCTTAATCGATATGAATCTAATAAGATGTCATCATAAATTAATGGAACAAAGATGAATATTGCTCTTTTTACCTTGTTATTGAATTTTACCTTATACATTAACTTTGTTAGAAGTATCGCTCTCATTACATAAGATATAATCAAAATTAAAATAATTATCAAATATTCAATAATGTTTGTTTGAAAGATGTAAAAATTAATATTCAATTCATTAGTTAGTTCATGTGATAGTTTACTAAGGATAAAAATTGATAGTAATAATCCTAAAATTAAAATAGTCATCATTATAATTAATATCCAACTTGTAATCGGTACCATTAATTCGATTCACTTTTTAGTTTTCTTTTTCATTTAAAAATTATAAAATATTAATAACAAAATAAAACTATTTAGGTAAATTATGAAAAAATTAAAAAAATATATGTTGATTCATTCATCGCTTATTGCTGCTGCTGCAACTGTGATTGGGGTAGTTTTATTTAGTGATATAGGTATTTTTGCAAACAAAAGCACCGACAAATTAAATGATTCAAAAAATCAAAAGCAAAATTTTGTTAATTTTGATATCGACACAAATTCAAAACCTGATTTGCTTAATAAGCAGAATCGAGCAGATATTAATATTTATTTCACAACCCGTGGAACAGATGTGTATTATGATTTAATTCGACTATCAATGCTATCTAAGAGTGAAAATTATTTTTTTGTTTTACCTAATAATTCGCTTGTTCAAAGTAGAACGGACGCTAAATTATTAGAGGATTTTTATAACAGCCAAAGAGTTGATGTAAAAAATAAAAATTCTAAAGTAATTAAGATTAAAAAAGGTGAAGATGAAGCAGTTTTATCACAAGTTGAGCATATAATTAATTCAAATCCATACAAAAGAATCAACATTTGAACTAATTCTAATAATTTTGAACGTTCTGTTGATTATGCTAATTTATCGACTTACAAAAATGTGCAAATTAACGGATTAAATCAAGATACATCAATTGGTTTTAGTATTTTATATAAAGGTTTTGATCCAAAATTTCGCAGTGAATATTTTGATTCAACAAACAAGGTTTGAAATTTGTATAAAGGAAAATTCTTAAATTCATATAATCAGTATCTTTTATCAATAAACTTTAATCATATTAATTATTATTGAAGCACGTCTGAAATAGCTAGCAGATTTAATGAAAATTATCTAAAAAATAATTTTGCTTATTTTAATGATGATAATGAAACTTTGAATAATTTGCTTACTAAAACAAAAAGTTCTGATAATAAATACTTAATAACTTATTTTACTAATATTATTGGAAATAATTGACAAAAAACTAGAGATATAATTGAAAGTGATATTTATAAAAATAAAAAGAAACCCTTATTAGTTTTAGGTCGTGGAAGCAAAAGCGATTTTAATGATTTAATAACTGTTGTAGCAAAATATGCAAACGATTATAATATATATTATAAATCAGATCCGGGTGCTGATGCAGTTTATAAAGATATCGATTTATTGCTTCATCCAGGTAATAAAATTTCATATACACAAAATACTTATATAAATAATGTTGTAACAACACAAAAACAAGAATATACAATTTCACAAAACACTATCATAAGAACAATTGATAACTTTTTAAGTTATGAAGACTTAATTAAATATCATGCAAACCAACCAGATGGTTTTTGATTTAATAAATATATAAGTTTTAAAGAAGATGATGATAATTTAAAACTAATTAACAACAAACGTAATGAATTTAGTGATTTTATCGGTTATTTTAATGTTGATAATGTTTATATTTCATCAGATTCTAATAACAGTAAAATCAGAAATATGTTTCAATCGCAATTAGATAAATTGATTTCTTCTATTGCAACAGAAAACTACAAAATCGACATCAAAACAGAAGCAATAAATACCCCAATTGACCAACTAAAACCCAGTGACTTTATCTTTTCAAGCAATGATAACTCTTTATTTGTAGTTCCTGCATTAAAAGATATTAAAATCATAAATTTTGATCGCTCAAAAAAATCAATTACATTTAAATATCCAGTAACAGTAAGAATTTTTGTTTGAACTAACAGCAGTATTTCGAAAATATATGAAAATTTCAAGGATACTCGTGTTTTTAATCAGTTAAAATAAATCATTTAAGTCCATAAAACAGACTTAAATGATTTTTGTTATACTAAACCTTTGTTCTTCAAGGTTTTTAAGGTTTTTGCACTTACCCGTAGTTGCATTTTTTGACCACCAATTGTTACTCTTACTTTTTGTAAGTTAACATTGAATTTTCTTTTTGAAGCATTCATAGCATGTGAACGTGTATTTCCTACCATTGGACCTACACCAGAAATTTGACATCTTCTTGACATAATAACCTTTCAATCAAATTATTTACGTATTTTTAATGCTTCAGTTATTTTTTTGTATTCATTAAAATCATTTTCTTTTAGGTGTTTTAATAATACTTTACGTTGTGAAATTTTTGCTAAGAATCCTCTTCTTGAATGGTTGTCTTTAGGGTTTTTTAAAAAGTGTGGTTTAAGTGATTCAATATCCTCGGTTAAAATTGCTATTTGCACAGATGCATTTCCTGTGTCTTTAGCATTCTTACCAAATTTTTTGATTAATTCAGCTTTTCTTGCTTTAGAAACCATAATAAACTCCTTTATATTATGTTTTATCCGAGCTAAAACTTCTTTATAACCCAGAGTAAAATTTATGTTCGCAATAAAATTGCTTATTTATTATAACATATCCTATGATTTTAAAAAAATGTTTTTCGCATTAACATAGTCTTCTTCGGTAATCTGGTCTTCATCGTTTGAAACTATAAATCTTAGTTCTGAAATTATTTCTAGGACAACATTACCAACTATTCTTTCAATTGAATACATACTTTGTTTTTCAACTAATTTTAAAAATATTCAATTATCTTTTGTTTTGTGCATAATAATATGAAAACCAAAATCATTTGCATATAAAATCGCAATATACAAACCTGCTGGAATCACAATAACATTTTCCGGATAATGAAAACCTTTGTTATTTAATTCACCTGAAACAAGATAACCAAACGGAGAAACCATATTAAGAAAACGAAACTTACCGTATGCTAAACCTTCTCTTAAAAGTTTTGTGCTTATTTTTACATTTTTAATTTTATATATTTCAACAACACAAACATTTGCATTAGGTAAAATATTTGCTATATCGTCTGCTTTTCACTGTGCTTGATAACCAAATTTAAAGTCTTGACCAACTGCAATATTAACTTTTTTATCAGATGCTAATTTATGTAGGAATTCTGGTCCACTTAAGTGTCTTACATCATTAAAATGAAGCTCAATAATCGCATCAACATTCATTTTTGACATCATTAAATATCGATCGTTATCATTTTGATAAAGTTTTTCGTTGCGATATTTATAAATATCGTTACAACTAAAAGTCACAATAATTTTTCTACCTGGATTATTTGCTATTTGCTTATATAACTGATAGTGTCCTAGGTGAAAACTTTGAAAGGAACCGATAATAAAACTATCACCATCTTCAGCTTTAAAATCATCTAGTGTATAAATAATAAGTTTGTCCATTAGATTAAATGTAATTCTTTAAGTTTTAAATAAGTACCATCAAACTCACAGTCTGCTGCTATATCTGAAGCTACAGTTTTAATTTTATCACTTGCTCGTTCCATTGCTACACCATAATACACATCCCGAAGCATCTCAAAATCATTTGCACTATCACCAAAAGCAATAACATTATCCATTGAATAACCTAAATGCTTAGTTAATTTTTTTAATGTTGTGCTTTTGGTTATATCAATTGGATTGATAAAAAAACCTCTTGATCACCTTGATGAAATTTCAACTTCCATTTTTTCATCTTTAATAAATTTTTCCATTTTCTGCGATAATTCATATGGTTTATCTGTGTTTATAGTTATAACATATAAATCACTATTACTTAATAATGCTTCTTCGTAGTTTAAATAATTTTCTTGAAAAGGACGAATAAATCATGAATCAGTTGGAGTTTGTGGAGACTTATAAACTTTATCAAAATCAGTAATTAAAAATCCTTTTATTTGTGTTCCGAATGCATCGTATAACTTAACTACATCTACTTTTTTAAGGGTACTTTTGTATAAAAATTCTTGTTTTTTTACATCTCAAATAAATGCACCATTCGCACCAATAAAATAATCAACATATTTTAGTTGTTCAAAAAAATCTCCAATTGTAGCAAACTCACGAGCAGTTGCTAAAACACTTATAATATTATTTTCTTTAAGTTTTTTAAACATTGTTTTGATGTTTTTTGAAAATTTTGTATTTCCATTAGGTAAAATTGTTCCATCTACATCGAAAACTGCTATTTTTATTATATCCTTTAAATTTTTCATTTCAGCCTTTCTAAAAATACTTTTTTAGGAAAAAATATTTTGTTTCTTACTTGTCCTACTGATACAATTTGGTTTTGTGCATCAGATCACATTAAAATCCCATCATCATAATTACATTCAAACTCTCTACCATTAATTAAATATTTATACTCATTTTCTGTATATTTAAGTATATTATAATCAAATAAATCAAATATGGATATTTTCTGATGCTCTGTTGGTTTCAAATCATCAATATCTATATTACCTACTTTAATTCGTTTTAACTCTGTCATTATGCTGCTATTATTAAGTTGTTTTGCTATATCTTCTAATAAAACCCGAATATATGTACCATTTGAAACCAAAAAATAAATTGTGTATTCTTGATTTTCATAATCAAAGTCAAGTATTTTATAATCAATTACTTTAATTTTATGAGACTTCAATTCAATATCTATACCTTGTCTTGCTAAGTTGTATGCTCTGCGTCCTTGGATTCTTTTTGCACTATATTTAGGTGGAATTTGAAATTCTTGTGTACATATTATATAAACTGCTTGCTGTAAGTTATCTAAATTAACTTGTTTTACATTCTCTTTTTGGATATCACCATTTGAATCTAATGTATCAGAACTATAACCAAATTTTGCTTTAGCAATATATGCTTTATTTTTGTTAGAAATATAATCTAAAAGTTTAGTATCTGAATCAGTAGCAACAATCATTAAGCCACTTGCTAATTGATCTAAAATTCCACTATGTCCTATTTTCTTGACACCTAATTTCTTCCCTAAAGCTCTAATTTCACGATTTGAATAAACACCTGATTCTTTAAAAAATTTATAAAACATTTTCCCCTTTTATATTTGGATATTTTACTATATTTAAACTCATATATTTACATTTTCGATTTTTTTAAAATTTGGTACTTTATAATCTTATTTACAGCAAAAATTGCTCAAAAGTGCTATAATATAACACAATATGGATATGAAGCAGCAACAAAAACAACCAATTATTATTTTTTCAGGGCCAAGCGGAGTAGGAAAAGGAACTATTGAGCGATTGTTATTTGATTTTGATGAACTTAATCTTTCACTTTCTTGTTCGGCTACTACACGGAAACCACGTAATGGTGAACTAAATGGTATCCACTATCATTTTTTGGATGTTGAAACATTTCGTAATCACATCCGAAGTCGTAAATTTGTTGAATTTTCATATCATTTAAACAACTATTATGGAACTTTATATTCTGAACTTGATAAAATACACAAAAAAAATAAAGTTCCTTTCCTAGAGATAGAAACTACGGGTGCAAAGCAAATAATATCTAAATTTTCTTCAGGTGAATTAGCAAAAAAATATAACTTAATTACCATCTTTGTATCCCCACCATCTATTAGTGATTTAAGAAAAAGAATTTTAGGTCGTGGAACTGAAAATTCACAGACTTTAATGGAACGCCTTGCAAAATCAGAACTCGAACTTGCAGAATCACACATCTTTAGATACAAAGTAATAAACGACATTCCTGAAAGGGCAGCAGAAGAAATTCGATCAATTTTACATAGGGAGCTTATGCTTGATTAAATTTATATATATAAGTGATAAGGGTACGGTTAGAGAAAATAATGAAGATTGTGCAAAAATATTTGCAAAAGATAACTATTTTTTCGCATTACTTTCTGATGGTATGGGTGGTCATAAGTATGGTGATGTAGCATCTAATATAGTTATTAACTATTTAAGTTCTAATTTTGGTAGAAACTTTGTTTATACATCATCGATTCAAACTAAAAAATTTATTGAAGATTCTATTGCAACTGCTAAAAAAGAAATGAAAAAGATTGCTGCAAAAAACAAAGAAATGGAAAATATGGGTACCACTTTAGTAGGCTGCATCGGAATTCCTGAACATAGAAAAATTTTTATTTTTAATGTAGGTGATTCTCGATGCTATTTTTATTTGAATACCAAAAAACTTATAAAAGTAACAATAGATCAAAACCTTGCATCACAATGAAAAAAAAATGGATATGACTACCATAATAATAAGAACGAGAAATATGCTCGTTATTTAACAAGTGCAATAGGGCCTAATATTCCTACTACAATTGATATAACAGAAATTAAAGATAATGAATATGATTTAATCAATAAAATAATGCTCACATCTGATGGGATCCATGAGTTTGTTGAACATATTGATTTGGAAGCTTGTTTATCAAAGGATGATAGTATATCGAATATAGCAAATGCTATATTAGATCAGGCAATTTTAAATTCATCAAATGATAATATGACTATTGCTTTATTGGAGTTAGATAATGAAAAATAAATTCGAAATTCCACAAAATTCTAAAGTACATCGCAGTTATATAATAGATAAAATTATCGGTGAAGGTGGTATGGGTACGGTTTTTTTAGTTCATTCTAAAAAAACTTCCGATATTAATAAATATGCACTCAAATACCGTAAAGTTGACGATAATGATACTAATAAAAAACGCTTTTGAAACGAAATTAACTTACTTCAAAAGATAAAGCATAAAAATATTCCAAAAATTTATGATTATGAATATAATGATACCGAGCAATATTATGTAATGGAATATATGGAAGGTGAAACATTAGCAAAACTTCTTAAAGATTCACATGTTTTTGTTATCAAGAGAGCTAATAATTATATGAAACAACTTGCTGAAACAATCGAAGAATTACATGCACATAATATTATCCATCGCGATATCAAACCAGAAAATATCATCATTTCTTCTTCACACCATCTAAAAATATTGGATTTTGGTATATCAGTTACCAACGAAACACAAAATTTGACAAAAGCGCATTCGTTAATTTGTTCACCTTATTATGCAGCACCTGAGTTATCAAATGGTAGTAAAAACATTACTCCTGCTGTTGACATATATGCTCTTGGTGTTTTATACTTTCAAATGCTTACTGGACAACTACCATTTCGTGGCGATAATGCTGTAAATACAATAATGATGCATCAAAAAGATGCTTTCCCTGATATACGTCGCTTTAAGCATGATGTCCCAAATTCAATTGTAAATATTATCACTAAATCAACAGCAAAAGATCCAAAAGGCAGATACAAGACAATGAATGAGTTTAAAAAGGCGATAATTAAGTCTACAAGGAATGAAAATAAAATCGAACAACTTATTTCACCAAAAACAATGAAACCCAGAAAAACAGTTGCAGAAGTTGTTAGATCTCCGCTTTTTTTAGGTACTAGTATATTATTTTTAATAGTTGTGATAGTTATTTTTGCTGTTGTTTTTAAGGTAAATAACTTTATTTAATTATGAAACAAATCTATAAAATTTTTGAAGCAGTTTCAGGTATTTATAAACTTGTAAACAAGCAACAAGTTATAAAAGTTCCTGCTGCAGGTAAGTTGCGGTTTTTACAAAAAACTCCTGTTGTCGGTGATAATGTAATAATGGAAAATAATCAGATTGTTGAAATTTTAGACCGTCAAAACTTTTTTATTCGTCCTAAGGTTGCTAATGTTGATCAAATTTTTATTTTTATGTCAATAAAACAACCTAAATTTTCAAGTTTTTTGGTTGATAAATATATGGCGATTATTGAAGAAAAACAAATTGAACCAGTTTTATGTATTAGTAAAATTGATTTAGATGAAGAAAATGCTAGAAAATGAGCAAATAAATATCAAAACCTAGGTTATCATGTTATTTTAATAAACAACAATAGTCCAAATTATTTAAACAAAATCGAAGAAATTACAGCAAATAAGTATAATTTATTTATGGGTCAAAGTGGAGTTGGTAAAACTACTACATTAAATAATATCGGAAATTTTAATTATCAAACCCAGGAAATTTCTAAGGCATTAGGTAGAGGCAAACACACAACTAGATCTGTAAGTATAATCAAGATAAAAAAAGGCTGATTGATTGATACTCCAGGTTTTTCTTCATTGGATTTAAATCTAACACCAATTCAACTTGCTCACAGTTATAAATGTTTTTATAACTGATCGAAATTATGTAAATTTCGCAGTTGTTTACATCAAAATGAAGCAATAAATGATTGTGCAATAAAACAAAAACATCGAGATGGGGTACTACCAGAATTTAGATATGAAAATTACATAAAATTGTTATCACAATTAAATGAGGGGAAATAATGAATAAATATGTTACACCAAGTTTATTAAATGTTGATGCTAAAAACAGACTTGAATTAGCTAATAAACTTGTAGATGCAGGAATTAAATGAATCCATTACGATGTAATGGATGGAAAATTTGTTGAAAATACCGCTATAGAGATTGATGAAATTGAAAATATTGCTAAGAATGGTAAAAAACATCTTAAGGATGTTCATTTAATGGTTGAAAATCCCTATGATTATGTTGAAAAAGTAAAAAACTTCGTTGATATCATTACTTTTCATTATGAAAGTATAATAGATGATTTAGATAAATTTGATGATTTTTTAGAAAGAAATTTTCATGAAATAAAAATTGGTTTGGCTATAAAACCGAGCACACCTGTGGATGTTTTGCTTCCATATATAGATCGTTTAGCACTTGTTTTAATTATGTCAGTTGAGCCAGGAAAAGGCGGACAAAAGTTTATTGAAACTTCTTTGGATAAAATTAAAAAATTAAAACTATATCGTCAAAAAGACTGTTTAGATTTTCTTATCCAAGTTGATGGCGGAATAAATAACATAACTGGACCTAAATCATTTAAATCTGGTGCAGATGCCTGTGTTGCCGGAACATATTTAGTAAATGAACCTACAAAAGAAAAAATACACAGTATCATCAAAGGATAATGTAATATAATATGAATATGAATGAAATCAAAACAAAAATATTAGAAAATTTAAAACGTTTATCCAAAAAGAAAGTTAATGAAAACGATGAAGTAAAATCATTAGAAATTGATTCGTTAGATTTAGCCGAACTTATCATTGATGCTGAAGATGAATTTGGTATTTCTATTTCAGATGAGGAGATATTGAATATTAAATTTGTTAGCGATATCACAAATTTAATAACTTCCAAAATACAAAATAAGTAAAGGTTTAAAATTGCTTATTTTGTATTTTTATATAAGGATTTTAAGACATATAAAATATTTTTATCTCTTTTGAAAAAGCAAAAAGAATATATTTCCTTAAAAAAAACGCGAAAATTTAATTTTTTGCTTGAAAACTTATTTTTAATATTATAATTCTTATCGTAGTTAGTTATTAAATCTAACTACTTCAATATTATATTAAGGAGTTTTTATGACACGTTATTTTACAATTAATGTTTCATGTGCGTCATGTAAGTCACATATTGATAAAGTATTCAAAGAATACCCAGAAATTAAATATTCTGTTAATATTATGGAAAAAATGATTAAAATCGATGCTGATGAAGAAAAATATCCAGATGAGTTAATTGTTAAATTAGCAAAACAAGCAGGATACGATGCTGAACCAAATTAAAAAATTTTTAAATTGATTATGGTTGCCTAAAACAAATCTATGAGTCCAAGCAGTTATATTCATTCCTTTCTTAATAATAATTATTTTACATATTATTGGTATCTCCCAAGGTGTAGGACATGATTTAATTGTGCAGGCTAAACAAACCTGAGTTTATTTAGTTTTAGGTATTTTAGCAACATTTTTAGTTTTTGTAGTATCTATAAAGTATTTTACAAACTATTACCGTTTGTTTAAAGGTGATGTTGGAATGGACTTGTTAATAGCCATCGGGGTTCATTTATCATACTTTTATTCACTTATTTTAACCATTATTACACTTGCTACACCAACCAAAGGTTATAGTGCCTTAGAAATGTACTTTTGAGATGTACCGAGTGCATTATTGACCTTTATAGGAATTGGTCATTATTTAGAAGATAAATTAAAACGCAAGTCTAGTATTGGGATTAAAGAATTATTACAACTACAAAATCGTTTTGCTTTACTTGTACAACCCGATGGAAGCACTAAAAAAGTAAGCACTCGTTATTTAAAAATTGGTGATCAAATTATTGTTCCTAAAGGACAAAATATTCCAGTTGATGCAGTTGTTTTAGAAAATACATCTGAATTAGATATGGCGTTTATCAACGGAGAACCACTTCCGAAAACAGTTGAACCTGGTGATTATGTTATTTCAGGTGCTAATAATATTACTACATCATTAAAATTACAAGTTCAAAAAACTATGGGTGAATCAACCTTAACAAAGATTATTGATAAACTTGAAAACATTGTAGATTCTTCTTCAAAGATTCAACGTCTTGCAGACCGGATTGTTAGATATTTTATCCCTGCTATTTTATCAATTGCACTAATTAGTTTTATCATTTGAACAGCAACACTTTACTCTATTAATAATTTCCCTAGTTATTTAGCAAAAGTTGATGGAGCAAATAATTCGGGTATATATTACGGAATCAAAATTGGTGTTACAGTTGTAGTTATTGCTTGTCCGTGTGCATTTGGGATTGCCGCTCCAGCAGCTATCTATGCAGCAAGTGGTTTGGCAAGCAAGAATAAAATCCTTTTTGCTTCGGCAGATGTTTATGAAAAACTCAAGAATGCAAAATATATTATTTTTGATAAAACTGGAACCTTGACACAAGGAAAACCAACTATCCAAAAAATTTTAGGTGATCAAAGTTATCAAAACATTGCTCAATCATTAGCTTCTAAATCACATCACCCACTTTCGCAAGTTATTGCTAACTATCAAAGTTTTAATGCAATTGAAATAACCAATGAACAAGAAATTCCAGGTTATGGTATCGTAGCAAATAGCAATGGAAAACAATATGAACTTGGTTCATACAAAAAGATGTTAGAAAAGAACTTTAACGATTTAGTAAACATCGAAAATTTTGAACCTTTTTCATATGTTGCATTAGCAGAAGATTCTAAAATTGTTATGATTTTTGCTCTTGGTGATACTTTAAAAGCTGATGCAAAAGATATGATTGCTAAATTCCACGAATTAGGTTTGCATGTTGTTATCGCTTCTGGTGATAACCAAGAAGTTGTTAAAAAATTTGCATCTGATTTAGGAATTCATACTTTTTATGGACAATTACAACCAGAACAAAAATTAGAATTAATTGAAGAATTTAAGAAAAAAGGTGAAACAATCTTTGTAGGTGATGGTTTAAATGATATTCTTGCGATAAAAACAGCGTCATTAGGAATTGCTTTTGCATCTGGTTCTGATCTAGTGAACTCTGCTGCTGATATATCTTTAATGACTAATGAACTGCAAGCTGTTTATCAAGCAATCTATTTAGCGAAGAAAACTTTAAAAGTTATTAAATTTAACTTCTTATGAGCTTTCTTCTTTAATTTATTGGCTATACCAGTTGCTATTAGTGGAATTTTATTCCCTTGATTAGCTGCTATAATTATGATTATATCAAACATTTTATTGCTTTCAAATACCTTGTATTTTAAAAATAGAACTGCAAAGAAATTAAAAGAAATGTCTGCTAATAATTTATCTATCGAATCAAAAGACTAACATTTGTTAGTTTTTTGATTCGATTCATTTCATTAGTTTGTTTAAAAATTAAGTTATAATAATATTCCAAATATCAAAGGAAGATATGAAATCTATAGATAAAACACTTACATTTATCGATTTGTTTGCTGGAATAGGTGGCATCAGAAAAGCATTTGAAGATGATGATACCAAATGCGTATTTAGTTGCGAGTGAGATAAATTTGCTGCTAAGACATATTTTGCTAACTATAATGAAATTCCATTTGGTGATATTAGAAAAATAAACGAAAAAAATATTCCAAATCACGATATTCTTTTAGCAGGTTTTCCTTGTCAACCTTTTAGTCACATCGGAAAAAGACAAGGTTTTACACATCAAAGTCAAGGAACATTATTTTTTGATATTCTTAGAATTTTAAAACACTCAAAACCTAAGATGTTTTTACTTGAAAATGTCAAAGGATTATTAACAAATGATAAAGGTAGAACCTTTAAGATAATTTTGCAAAGTTTAAACGATCTTGAATACAAGACTTTTTATAAGATACTTGATGCACAAAATTTTGGTTTACCACAAAGACGTGAGAGAATAATTATTGTAGGTTTTAGAAAAGATTTAAATGTTAATAATTTTGAGATTCCAGAAGGAGACAAAGAAGTTAGAATACCGATTAGTGATATTCTTGAGAGAAGCCCGAATGGTTATTCAGTCACAGAACACTTACAGAAAAATTATTTATTTAAAGTAGATGATGGAAAACCGCAGATAGTAGACTTTGATAGCAATATCCAAGTTAATACATTATGTGCAAGTTATCATAAAATCCAAAGGCTTACAAATACATTTATAAAAGATGGAAAAACTGGTCTTAGAATGTATAGCGAATTAGAATTAAAGAGATTAATGGGGTTTCCTGATAATTTTATTGTCCCTGTATCAAGGACACAAATGTATAGACAATTTGGTAATTCTGTAGCAATTCCAATGATTAAAGCAGTTGCTGATGCAATGAAGAAAGTTATAAAAAGGTAATTTATATTTCTTAAATAATTTTACATTTTAATTGTATTGCTTTACCTTTCTTCTTAGATGGATATGTTCATAAAAAATGTGTGCCAAAATGTCCACAAATATTGTGTTTATCTAGTAAATCTATATATTCATCGATTGTATAAAAATAAATCATAGATGTATTATTATCAAAAGTTAAAATATGACTTGCTCATTGTTTATTTAGAATCCCATTACCATAAACCCCACCTATTACTCATTTTGCTAATTTTTCTTTCAATGGTTTTAATATTGATGTTAATCTTCTTTTATTATCTTCGCCAAAGCTAGACAATGTTGGATTTTCTTGAAATATCTGTAATAGATTCTTTAACTCTTTATTTTGTGGACTTAGCACACTCACGAACGATTCTGCTTTATATTCATGTACAGTAACATTTTTTGCACTAGTTCTTTTGCAGTTTATAGTTAAAATTATAGACTCATTATTTAATTTGTTTATCTTCAGAATAATGTCAGTTTTAGGTTTTCCACCAGATGGTAATTTACCTATTTCAGATTCGTTAGATGTTGCATCTATAAATTTGATTTCTTCTGGTTTGATATCTATCTTGCTAATAAGCTTATAAAAATATGGATAATTTATAAAGTAGGACAAAAAGATTAACAATTAATTCTGTTAATCTTTTTGTTTTATTA
>NZ_JBTHHL010000014.1:0-9606 GCF_054353895.1 Mycoplasma sp. 394
CAAACTCTCGAAAAAATTGACTGTCATGTTTTATATCTAGTTTTCAAAGAACTTTAAAAGCATCTAAATGCTTCGTTATTTATTATATCACAATATTTCATATTTCAAAATATTTTTTTTGATAATGTAATTTAGATAAAATTTGCAATACTTAATTTATCTTATCATAATATTTATTAATTACTAATAATTTTTGATATTTTAATAAAAAAATCGCTTTTATAAGCGATTTTTATGTTTATTTTTTGTTCTTGCGACGTTTAAGATGGAAGATTAATCCTAAAATTGCTGCTAATGATGCTAACACAGCGATAACAACTCCTGCAATTACTCCACCATTGCTCTTAGGTTGAGGTTTTGTTTGCTCTGGTTTTACATTTTGCTGTCTAGAAACTTCAGTTTCAACTTCTTTTTTAAGTGTTTCAAGGTTAGCAATTTTTTCTAAACTATATGAACCTGATTTTAATGTATTAAGTCTGTTTTGGTAGTCTGCTTTTTTGTTATCTGTATCAGGAAGTTTGTTAATTTCTTCTTGTGCTTGACTAACAGCATTATTCAATGCTTCTGTCATTTTTCCTTGAGCAACACTACTATTATCTAATTCATCATTTAAATCTGATTCTAATACATTGTAATCTTTACTTGATACCTTAGCGAGTTGGGCTTGATATTTACTTCTTTGCACATCTGAAATACTTGGATCAGATAATCAGGTTGCTAATGTTTGTTCTTGTTTTTTAATCTTATCAAGTTGTTGTTCTTGTGCCTTTTGCTCTGAAAGCTTAGTTTCGGCTTGAGGATCTACTTTCAATACATCTGCTTTAACATCAGTGTAAACTAATAATTTTGCATCGTTATCAAGATTATCTAATTCGGATTTGGCTGCAATTTTATCATCACCTTTTAATGCATTTACTCATGATGTAAGTTTATTCAAGGTTGCTTGATATTGGTCTTTAGCTTGTTGTTGGTCTACAGAAGCTTTTAAATCAGCGTTTTCGTTTAATAATTTGTCTTTAAGTGTTTGATAATCAGCAAGTTTTGCATCTGATTTAGCATTTAATGCTGCTAATGCATCTAAGTAACTGCTTTGTTTTGCTTTAGGTAAACTTCTGATTTGCGCATCGAGAGCAATCTTAAATTCAGCAAAACTCTTAGCATCGGCTGCGGCTTTAGCTGCTTGATCACTATCTGCAACTTGTTTTTGTAATCCTGAAATTTCAGAATATATTTTTGCTTTAAGGCTATCAAATTGTTGTTGGGTAGCATTTGGTCCTAATGCATCCATTTGTGATATATATTCAACTTGCTTAGAAGCATCAATAAATGAAATAATATGCATTAAATCAGCACGATTTGCTTGATAACTTTGATCTTCTAATAACTTTTGCACTGCTGGAATTTCTTTTAATTTATTTTTTAAATTATCTAATGCTACAGTTTGTTTTGCTTTTAGTAATTTACTATCAGTAAGCATTGCTCTAAGATCTGCCTGTTTATCAGCAGGAAGGATGTTGATTAAATCATTGATGTTATTTAAAGCATCGGTGTATGATTGAGCTTTTTGCTCTTGAGCTATTTTTGCTTTAACAAGAGAGTTTTGACTAAGTTCGTTATATAAATTATTTACATAATCAACTTGTGGGTTAGTATTTGAATAAATTTTATTTAATTTATCCAAGTTTTCTTTATTAGTTGGACTGTCATTTTTTTGCAGGTATTTGCTAATTGCATCATAAATTAATTTGCTGTCTTGTGTAACTTCTAAATCAACATTATCAAATAACAACTTGTCTTTAAATGCTTTTAAATCTGCTAATCGACTTGGATCTTTAAATTCATTAAGTTGTTTATAGTAATTAAATTGTAAATCAGGTGCTAAGGTAGCAATCATTTTTACAAGTTGATCCTTAAGAGTATCAAAACTTGCTTTTGCATCTATATCTTTAAGTTCAGGTTTTAAAGTAAAAATTTCTTTTTTGAGAGCATCAAGTTGTTCAGTTGTAGTTGCTGCATTAACCTTATTTATCAAATCTTGTTGATTGCTTTGATCAAGACTCTTAATTAAATCTAATAATCTTGGTTTTTGTGTATCTACATCAACTGCATCCATATATTGTTGTGCATTTGAACCTAATACTGCTTTTTTAAGGTCTGTAAGTTGCTTGAATTTTGGATCAAGCAGTTCTTCTTGGGCTTTTGCAGCTAATTTTAATTGGTTATTTAAACCTGAAACCATATCATTAAATTTAGCTCTTGCTTTTCTTACTTGTCTATCATCGAATCCTGTTTTAATATCAGAGAATTTAGTTAAGATTTCATCTTTTAATCCAGCAAGTTTATCAGCATCATTTGCATATAATTTTGCAAGTTGTTGGTAATTTACAAACACTGGTGAATCTTTTAACGGATTTAAATCAAAGATTGTTACTAAATCATCTGTTAATTTATCAATCTTTTTCTTTGTTTGATTTTGTGCTTGTAGTTTTGTATATGTATCAGTTAGACTTGGACGAATTGTAACCATTTTTTGATAAATTTCGTCCAACTTAGCATTTGCTTGATCATCCATACCATATACATTGATGTCTTTTAATGATGAAATAATATCTGCTTGATTGCTTTGTGGTAATGATTGAGCAAGTTCTAATAAAACATCTCTTCTAGTTTTAAGTTGCTCAATTAATGCATCTAAGTTTGCTTTTTCTTCTGGAACAAATGAATTATAAAGGTTTTCATATGCTTTGACTTTATCAGTAACTGGATTTAATCTTTCTTGATAATCAGCTGCTAGTTTTGGTGGAAGCAATGAAATGTATTTATTCAATTTATCTACTGTTTGGTTATATGCATCTAATTTACTTTGTGCATCAAGTTTTTCTTTTAGTTTTGGATTATTTGCTAATAATGAATTTTCAATTGCATCAAGGTTTAATGATACTCCTTTTATCCCGTATGAATTTAAACGAGTTAGAAAATCATTTTGTTCTTGGGTTGGTAAAAATTCAGCTAACTTTTTAAGTTCATCAATTTTTGCTTTTGTCGCAGCATCTGGGGTAGTTTCTACTGGTGCTAAATCTAATATTAATTCATTACTTAATGCATTTAATACACCTAATGAATTTGCATCATTAACTTTTTTAATAAATGCTTCTTTAGTAGTAGCATCAGTAATAACTTGCGCTTGTGATGTTAATTTTTCTTTTGTTTTAACAATTTGTGCATCTAAAGCAATTTGTGCATTTTGTGCATCGGTGATTGCTTGCACTAACTTTTGAACATCCAAGACACTTTGCACATCAGATAATTGTTTAGTTAAATCTGCTTTTACACCAGCATCAGTGATATTTGCTAATGCATCTTTTGCTTGTTGTTTAAGATTATTTAATGATTTTTCATCCTGATCAACAATTGCGCTTCTTAAATCAGATAATAATGATCTTAATTCATCATCTGAAATATTTGCTTTATTTGCTTTTGTTTTCAAATCATTTAAAAGACTTTGATCAACACCTGGTATGCTTGATAAATTATCAAGCATACTTTTTACTTCTGCTTTTGCTACATCAGAATTTGTTAATGCTAAAACATTTGTTGCGTCATCAAGTTGTTTTTGTGCATCTGTAATTTGTTTATCAGTAACATCATTTGTGAAAGCACGTTGTTTATATAAATCAGCTAATGCATTGTATTTTGATGTATATGTGCTATATGAATCGATAGTATACACACCATTTTCATTTGATACTTTTGATTTTTGTAACTGAGCAACTGCTGCATTTTGTTTATCTATATTTGCTTGAACTTGTGCTATAGCTACATCGATTGTAGCTTTAGCAGCATCGATAGTTGCTGAATCTGCATTCGGATTAGAAGCAATATTTCTTTGATCAGAAATTATTTTATTAAGTTGATTATATAATGATGGATAACTTTGATGGTATCCTAATGCTATATCAGTTAATTTGTCTGCTTCTTTAATAAAATCTTGATATTTAGCACCACGTTCTGATAATTGTGATTTAACAGAATCCATTAATGCACGAAACTCTTTGTTAATTGCTATTAAGTCAGTCACCTTGGTATCAGGCGAATTAACTTTATCTTTATTTGCTTCAACAAAGTCTGCTAACTTAGCATATGCTTGTGGATTGTAATGGGTTAATTGTGCTTTGATATCTTCAAATGTTTCAAGATCTCTTTTTACTAAATCACGAGCAAATACTGATGGTTTTAATGAATCTTGTGCTGCTTTTACATTTGCTAATAATTGATTATATGTTGGTTCAGTAAGACTATTAGGATCTGCAACTGCATTTTGCAGTGCTGTCACTGCATCTTGGTATTGTTCATATGATTGGTCAGTATATCGATTATCAGCATTACTGATTACATTCGCTGAAGCACTAGCAACTTGATCTGGTGTTAAAGTAACTTTTGCATATTTAATAACATTTTGCATACTAAAGTATACTGTATCAACCAGTTCTTGGGTAGCAAGAAAGTCCTTGCTTACAATTTGCTTTGCTTGTGCTTTAAGTTCATTGTATCTGTCTTGATCTTCTTTGCTTCATTGACTTATGTAATCAGGGTCTTTTGCGATTAAAGCACTTAATTGAGTTTTATCAGTTGCATTAAGTTGTTTATTATGGAATCCGAATAACTCAGTGATTTTAGGAACAGTTTTTCCTCATGTAATCTGAATACCAGTAACATATATATCACGAGGAATGGTAAATGATGTATCACTACGAGATAATTCACCTAGTTTTTTATATTTTAATGTGTTATCTTTTGTATCAAAATATTGTGCAGATACACTAACATCTGGATAACTTGTATCAGTGATAATTCTTAAATCAAGATTATCAAAGTAACCTTTTTCATTTCGATAAAGAATTTGTGAATTAGGGTTCTTTGGTTGATAGAAAGTTGTTGCATCACGATCAATCATCTTTTCTGGACTATGAGCATCATCAATTCCAACTGCAGGCACAGCCTCTTTTGAATCTTTTGGTGTTAATCCAGTGGTATCAAAACGATCATCATCATTAACTGTATATACCACAGGTGTAACTTTTGCTTTTAAATTAGTAAATGATAAATTAACATTACTGCTTCCTGTATTTATTATACGAACAAATCTTGCATTTTTAGCAACAGATACATCAGTATTGTCTGCATTAATTGCTACATCAGTTCAATGGAAACCATCTAGTGAATATTGAACTTTAATATCTTTTAGTTGAATATCATTACCAGTTGATGAACCTTGTTCATCTGCTGCTTGTTTTGGTTGAGAAGTTGGTGAAGCAGGTGAAGCAGGTGATGGTAAATTTTGTTCTCCACCAGAACTACTTTCTTCGGACGAAACAACATTTTTAACGCTTGTTTGATCAGCAACACTAAATGTTCAAGAAAGACTAGTCAATTTATAAACAGAATTAAAGTCTATACCTACTGAATCATTTGGTTTTAAATCAACAGTAACAGGAGTGTTATGTGTTCCTTCTTTATTATATAAATCAAATTCTTTTCCATCGAAACCTGTTGATAAAGAACCATTATGATTTAATAAGTATTTAGAAATATTAACACGTCTTTCGATAATATCTACTGATTTAATGTTTCAGTGTGTTAATGTGTTTGTTGGTGTTGGTTGTGGTTGAGACTGACTTGATGGTTCACTATCAGTTGCTTGTTGTGAAACAGCAACTGCTGTTGGTTCTGTAGCAACTACATGTTCAGCAATAACTTTTAATCCTGTTCATTCTTCTTTGTAATTTGCAGTAGTTTGATTACTAGAACCAGAAGTTGTTGTTGAATGAACATTAATTGAAATAGTTACTTCCCCAGTTTGTGCATCCTTAGTGGTAGAATATCTATCAGATGGGATATCAAATACTTCATTATTAACAAGCCCTTGGATTTTAATATCAGATACTTTTGCTTGTGGATCTTGTTTTATCTTTACTTCTGCTACTTTTGCTGGACGGTTGAAATTAATTACAAAATAATCGTTATCTTGTATTGTAGTTTGAGACGATGAACCTGTTGTATTATGTTTAAATGATGCAAGGGTGGCATCGTTTGAATCGGTTAAGTTAGATAATTTGTTATTAGTAATTGCTGAATCTAAAACAAGATTTGAATCAGTTGTCGGAAATAACTTTAAATCAGCTTCATTGCTTAATGATTCAAGTTGGATATTACCGATAGTCCAACGATTACCTTGATCATGAGTTCCTTTTACAACTAATCTAAAGTATTGGAATGTAGCATTTCCATATACTGTTTGAATCGCTGAACCATTTAAGTGCCCGAATCCAAATTGTTTTCACTCACCAGTATTTGGTTCACCATCTAGATACTCAACTACAAAATCATTCATTCTATCACCTGCATTTTGATAGGTTTGGAATAAATATAGCTGAGTAATATTCATTTTTTGAGGAAGTTTAAATCCAATGCTTTGATTTATACTTCAACCACTTGACTGAGTTTGTAAATAAATTCCATTTGCTGTACCATTTGAATTATCAAATAATAAATTAGTATTGTTCGCAAATTGAAGCACTAACCCATTTGTTGCATATTTTGAATTTTTATCTTTAACATTTACTGATGCTTGTATAAGGGTAATTTTTGAATTAGAATCAGTTGATGAAATTGATGGATTTAAATCTTGTGCATAATTAACTGTCTCATCTTTATTAACAATAAAACTTACTAGTGAAAGCATATTATCGCTAGTTGAATCATCTTGATTATTAACTATTCTAATTGCTGTTACATTTGCAATCCCGCTTTCACCTAATTCGGTTGTCCCTCATGTTGCAGTTGGATCACTTACAGAACCTGCAACTGACTGTGGATTATTAGAAGAAACTGTTAAATTAGTTATATCTATATTTTTTTCACCTTTATTCTCTTGTAAGTCTTGTCATTGATTTGGATCATCAGATGTTTGATATTGTAATTTTAATTTAGATAATAAACGTCATTTTTCATATCACATCTTTACATATACATCATGTAAGGTAATTGGACGACTGAATTGGTATCCAAAATAATCACCCTTTTTCATTCTTTTGTATTTTCCATCGGAACTAATATCAAAAGTAAATGTTGAATCACTATTATCTGCTTCTAAATGACTTGGATCTCAGTCGGCTCTACCATCGCGACCTAGGTTGGTAAAGAATGTTTTTTGGACTGCACCTAATGTTGAATTATCTACTGTTGCTAAAACATTATTATGTAAATTAGTTAAAAAATCAGTTAAATTACTTACAAAGTTATTCAAATCTGAATCACTTATTTGAATTGCTTTTAAAACACCCTTAATCATAGCACTATATGTTTGTGAGCGATTGTAAACAACTTTTGCTTCCTTGGTTAATTTACCAAATACTACAAAGTCAGAATTTTTGTAAGCAATTGTGGCATCTAAAGCAATAATACCCGCATTAGCTAAATCATATAAAGATTGCAATCATGGTTTTGTTTGTAAAACAAGTTGACTTTTACCAGCTACTAAAAATACATAATTGATATCATCTACTAGTTTTGATAATTTTGCTCTTAATCCATTGATATCACTTCTTGAAACCGAATCGATTCCTCTACGAATTGAATCGCCGATTCCACCTAAATAAAAGTTAGGTGCAGAGTTTATATCAGTTGATTCAACTGGAAATCCTTTGAAGTTATAATTGAAATTTCCATTAGATAATCAGGTTCGATTAAAGTCTCAATATAATTTGTAAAAGTGAGTTGAAATGTTGTATAAAGCATCTGTTAATTGTGGATCATTATAACTTTGGTCTACTGCGAAATTTAAAGCATTAAGATGGGTTCTTTGTTCAATTCTTAACGGGTCTGAATCAGTTAATTTATTATTTATTCAACGTTTTCATGCATAATCTGCAAAATCGAATAAAGTTACCTTTGAAGGTCCTTCCATTTGGTTTGGATCAATTGCAATTCCATCGATTTTAGCAAACTTATAATTGCTTTTGTCAGGATTATTATTATCACTTATATCTTGTAAGGTTTTTAATCAGAATTGGTTAATTCCTAACATCAGATAATCTAAACTACTTTCACCTTTATGTCAGTTTTGAATATAAATTATTTTTTTGTTTCCTGCAGTAAAGTTATTAGAACCATCGATATTTGGTCAATCAGTTCCAGAATCTATATATAATTGTACATTTGAATTGAATTGATCATAGTAACTTTTAAGGGATGTACTTCCACTTTTTGGATTTGAACGGTTTCGATAATCAAGATATCCAATCTTTGCATCTAAGTCATCATATCTTTTACTTTGTTCATTTCATCATTTAACTAAATCATCTAAAAATGCTTTTTGTTTATTTCCAATAGTAGTGTAATCTGATTGATTTAAAGTACCAGTAGTTGAAACTGCATCTGCAAATGGTTCATTGCTAAGTGGTGTTGCAATAACTATATCTTTAACACCAACATCTAAAAGTTGTTGTATTTTAGTTTTTAAAAGAGGTAATTTATCATTCATATTTGCAGCTGTGATTTTATCAGAACCTACAAATGGATTAATAAAATATACAAATTTCATTCCATTATCTGAAGTTGCTTTAATCAATGTTTTAATATCTTTTAATTCATCTTGGGTATATAAAGATGATCATAATGTAGTGGTTTTTAAATCAGTTTGTGGTTGGTAGTAATATCTGTTGTATTTTAAGTAACCAGCATAGTTAATTAAATCTAATTTGGATGCAAGGGTGCTAATCGATGAAGTATTTCTAAGTGACAGTCCACGTATTTCACGATCAGCTCAGTCTTTAATAGTGAAATTACGAAGTTGGCTTCCATCAATTTGTTTAAAGATATGTCATAAAGTAGTAGCACCATAAAATGCTGCATCAGCATCTTTAGCATACAAAGTAATAAAATTATTTGATGATCTTAGATAATATGCATCATTGTGACTAAATAAATCTGCAGCATTATCTGAAGAACTATCTTTTAACTCACTTGAACTAATACCAACTGTATTTAATAAGTTATCAACAGTATTATCCGAATCACCTTTAATACCAATTAAGATATTGGTTTTACCAAATAATAAATTTTTGCTACGAGTAATATTAGAAATATGTTTTGATTTTAAAAGATCTTCAAATCTTTTAATTGTAGCTTCTGATACACTATCATCATAAACGATGTTTACTGTATCAGTTAATGAATATGTATTATTTCCTCCATAATTGATTTGTTGCACACCTGGATAGATTTTGTAGTCAGGTAACGCAACTACTGGATTGCTTGTTGGGGTGCTTGCAGGAGTTTCAGTAGCAGATTTTGCTGATGAATCACTTGCACCTGTAGCACTAATAGCAGCAAAAAGTCCCAAAGAACCAGCTGCTGCTAGTAATGTCTTTATTTTCTTTTTCATTTTCATATTATAAGTTTATTAAATTTTCCAAAAAAAAAAAAAAAAAAACGGATAAAAATAATTTTGTTTATCCTTTTTTGTGGTAAATTGCTTTTATTTCATATTTTCCTGCATTTCCCACTTAAGTGGGATTTTTTATTTGATTATTTAACTCTCTTATA
>NZ_JBTHHL010000015.1:0-9000 GCF_054353895.1 Mycoplasma sp. 394
ATTCAATCTGTTTTAGATTGAAAATCACCTCAGCAATATGCCGAGATGATACAATGTTAATTTTATGTTAATTTTTATGTCCTTGTTTATCTTAAACATCTCAAATATAATATTAATACTTTTGATCATAAAATAACTTCTAAAGTTGCTCAATTAGTCAAATTAATAAAATATTAAAAACTTTTTTAACTGTGACACAGTTAAAAAATAAATTTATTCCAAATTTAAAAAGATTTCACCTTCTTTATACTCTATATTTAATGTTGTTTGTTTGCTTGTTCGAATGTTTGTAAAGTTTTCAAAAATAAAATCGCTAACTTTATCAATTAAAATTTCATCTAAACCTGTAATAATTCCACGTGCCCCTAATTTTTTATCAATTTTTGTTTTTGTTTTGGTTAACAAACCATTTATTACATTTTCATAGTCTGCTATTCTCATTTCTAACTCATATAATGACTTCAATTGTTTTTGTAGTTTAACAAGGTTAATTTTAATTATTTGTTTTATGATATTATCATCAGTTATAAAGTTAAATGCTATGATATTTCTATGGCCGATACGATTTAATAATTCTGGTCTTTGTAGTTGATTATTAAAATAATTTACAACTTCTTTTCTAAAATTCTTTTCAACATTTATAACTGAATCATCTGGAGATACTTTATTTGCACCAATGTTGGACGTAAAAATAATAAAAGTTTCCGAGAAGTCTATTAACTCTCCCTTAGAAGATGTCAATCTACCATCTTCTAAGATTTGTAAGAATTTATCTAGTATTTTCGGGTGTGCTTTTTCAATTTCATCGAAAAGTAAAATAGAAAATGGATTTTCCTTCACTTTATTAGTTAACTCTCCATCTGAATCATATCCTACATATCCTGGTGGAGCACCAATTAATCTTTGATCAGAATGTTCATGATTATATTCTGACATATCAAAACGAAGCAATTTATTTTCATCGTGAAAAACAAATTCTGCTAATGCTTTTGATATTTCGGTTTTACCTGTCCCTGTGGGTCCGGCAAAAAATAAAATTCCTTTTGGTTTGGATAACTTTTGCGATTGCAAGATGCCATTTAAACCAATAAATGATGAAATTAATGTTTGCTTTATTTTAGCAATTGCTCCATCTTGACCTAATACTCTTTTTCTTATCTCAATTTCAAAGTTTTTGAGGTTTACAGGATTAATTTTCTGTCACTCTGATTCTTTTTTATTATAATGAATAAGGTTATATTTTTCAGTATATGTGAATTTATTACTTCCTGTTCATCAAACTCGACCAATTTGCATTATTTCACGGCATGTTTTTTGTGATGTTAATCCTACTGCCTGCGAGTGCTCTTTGCTTTTTATTTCTTGTAATTTACTTACATCAGAAACAATGAAATTTTCAGATGTGTTTTCTATTATATATGATCGCTCGTATTGATTTGGTTTATTGATGTGAACTACTGCAGCCTCAGGATTATCCTTAACTAATTCACTAAAGATATTTTGCTCATTTTTTGCTATAAAAATCACTTTATTTTGTTTATTAATATCTGCATTATTAATCAGTTTTTCAGATTTAATGTTAGTTAAAATAACTGATAATATTCCACTAATAACTTCAATTAACTCAGGCGAATTCGTTGCTGTATTAGAAATTAATATATCTGAAAAATCAATAATATATACATTTGGATTCGCTTTTTTAGAAACTTTGTTCTTGTTAAATTCAACAATGCTTTCAAGCAATCTTCTCATATATGTCAACAAATCGATACTGTTTTCTTCTTCATCTGTTTCATATTCAGAAGTGATAACTTCTGGATATAATTGGAATTCACCATATCCAGGACTAAATTTAGTTATCCTTAGATAACCTAACGATTCAAACAAATTAATTATATGTTGATCTAAATTATGTTCTTTTTTATTATCATGTTCATCTTTATAATAATATGTATCATATACATTACCTGAGATAACTACAAGATTCTTTTCTTGCAGTTTAATTACTAATTTCTTTAAAGAATTATACATTATTTTACTCCAGATTTTATGGTTTGCTGCATTGCTTTTAATAATGGTTTTGCATTGCTAATATTACGAAGTATTTTAATATCTTTGTATAAATATCCTTTTTTAGAGACTGCTTGCTGAATCTTTTCTGATAATGTAACACACATATGTTTCTCATAATCCCCTATATCATATTGTACGCTGTTATCTAGATTGAAAATAATTTTAAATCTATTATCTTTATTATTTTTAAAATTTAGAACATATGCAAATGAAACTCGCAATTCACCTTTGTCATCAGTAATTGTAATAACATCTGGTGTACCTTTTAAATGATACCCGTTTTCTTTTAAAGCTTCTTTATAGGTATTTATTTTTCTTTGGGTTAAATTATTACGATAATTTAACTCTTGTATTACTGCTAATAAATCACTTATTTCTTGCGGAGAAGTCTTTGTATCTAGCTCATCAAGTAATTTGAATTTTATCTTTATATCTAATGTAGATTCTTCAATTAAGTTCTCAATATGTCTTTTAGTTTTATCCAATGTTTGCTTAGTAATCTCTTTATTTCTTATCTGAGAAATTTTGGCTTGCAGTGCATTCGTTGTAATAACTGTACCAGTTTCTTTTAGTTCTTCTATAGCGATGTTTGCAATATAACCTTCTTTTAAAATTAGTCGATTTATTTCACTTTCATCTTGTTTAATTTGAGCAAAAATATCATCGATATAGTTTAAATTTAATTTAAGATTTTCTAGTTGTTTAAAAATTCTGTGTTTTTGGTATTGAAATTCTGTTTCTCTAGCAGTAACTTGATTTTCATATATTTGTCTTGTCTCGGAAAACGACTCGAGCGTATTTAAACTTGCAGCTACTGATTCTAAAATTTCTTTACATTGTTCTTGAAATAATTCAGATGAAGCATTGTTATAAAGTTCTGTAACTTCATCATTAATTTTATTTAACTCTTGTTTTTCTGCATCAATGCAGATGCTATGAGTAATTACTGCAGCATGTGACATTATTTTTCTCCTTTTTTACTGTTATCAAATTCTGATTCAAATCTTAACAATTGCTTCTCTTTTGTTAAATTAAAACTAAAATTTTCTTTTTCTTTGTTATGTATTTGCTCAGAAGTTCATTCATATGTTTTGGAAAAATTAGGATATCCTTTTTCTTTTAATAATTTAGAAACATTTTTTGTTGAATTTACTAAGGTTTCTAAACTTTGTCTTAGTTTTGCTGTTCTGCCTAAAAATGTTTCTTCAGACATTGTTGGAGCATCTTTTAGATAAATTTTAATTTTATTTATATTATTTGATATATATGGACTTTTTAAAGGACTGTAATTTATTGCAGTTAATTTATTTAATTGTGATTCTAATTCGCTCTTTGTCATTGATTTGTATTTTAGTAGCAATAAATTAAGAATCTCAAATGCTTTTTTAATATTTATTTCAGGTATTCAGTTGTCAAAATACACTTCGCCATTATCATAAAACCAAGGAAATGTCTCATAGAAAATGTTTAGCAATGTTGAATTTGTTATATCATATTTATATTTTGATGATACTAATTTTATAAATTCACCGTTATCTATATTCTTATAAATGTTATTTTTTTGCTTCTTTAAATATTTAATTAATTCATCATATTCAATTAATTTTTCTGTGTATAAATACATTAATTTATTTATATCTGTTATTTTATGATTTAATATTTGTTCTTTATTTTTAACAAAGAAATTATAAAAATAATTAACTGTGAAATTATAATCAATAATTTCCATAACATATTCCAGAACTTTAGCATCTTTTATCTGATGATTTATATCCTGTGTGTTTTCTTTTGAAAACTCACTTTTAATCCAATGTTTTAAATCTATTTCTTCTTTATATAACTGATAGGTATTAACAAAGTCAGTTTTTGGATTTCCCAAATTGTTATTAAGGTAATATTGCAGTTTTATTGGTGCTTTAAAGACTTGTCAATGCTTATTTTCAGCATATATAATTTTAATTGAAATGGGTCAGATTCAACTCTTTTGTTCATTACATTTATCTATCAAGTTTTGATTTTCTTCTAATGAATATTTTAGATCTTCTTTATCCTTTTGATAAAAATTCCCTTGAAAATCACTCCCATCAAAAACTTCATTAAATTTTTCTTGAAGTTTTTGTCTAAGTATATATGAAAATGAAGGAATATATTGATTATATGAATATATAAAATTTGTCTTGTTTCATTTAATTTTGTTATTATCTACTTCAAATTCACAATTTTCTTCTATAAGAACATTAACTTTCTCTAATTGATGTGAAATAAAGACATAATCCTTATTATCATCATATCCACCTGATTTATATTCTTTCCATTGCGAAACATTATCATCGTTTGTTTTTATATTTTCGCGCAGTTTAATTATGTTATTTAAATCATTTGAATCAGAAAAGTTGGGTTTTCAATTAATATCTGTTTTCTTTACAGCTATTCTGCGTTCTTTATTTATTAAATTAACATAAATTATATTTTTTACTATCTTTTCTTGTTCTTCAAGTGTTTTATACTCATCATTATCAAAATATTCTAATATTTTTTTATTTATCTTAATAGAATGAAATCTCAAATTCTTTCAATCTCCTTTATTATATTCATTAGTGAGTGTATATAAAACATTATTTATAAATAAATTATCTATTTTTTCTTCTATTAAAACAAATGATCTTTGTCAAATATTTAATACTTTTGTAATAACATCTTTAAATAAATCAGTAGATTTAATTTCGTAATTACTTCGAAAGTCTGGGTTTTCTAAATACTTAATAATTCCTACAAAAATCGCACTTAGTTCATCCATATCAATGAGTTTTCTGTATTTTTTAAATATTTTTAATTCTAAATATGGAACATTAATCTTAATCTTCATTGAATTGTTCTTCATCATAATTAACAATTGCTCCTTTGCTTGATGCTTCATCATATCATTTTCTGATAATGCTTTCGAATTTACTTCCTGTAGGTAGATCTATTTCTGAAACAATATCATTAAGAGGTTTTCGGAATGCACCAACTAAAATTAATTTATCCTTTGCGCGCGAAACTGCAACATTTAAACGTTCTATTTTTTTATAAAAATCATAATTTCTGGTATTAAGACTAACGAAACCGTTCTCATCGAAACTATTTTGTGCTCTGATTAAATCTACTATAACAATATCTTTTTCGCGACCTTGAAAGTTATCTACTGTATCTACTTTGATATTTTTTAGTGCCTTTATATGCGAGTATTCTTTGATGAAGCTTCTAACAACATTACTCTGATCACGGTTCATACAGATTACACCAATTTGGTTGGAGTTTATATTGTTATTTTTAAATAAATTATGAAGTATTTTTATAATAATATATGCATTATATTCATTGATTCTTCCGTTGTATTCTTTGTTTTTAAACATAGAAGATTTTTGATCAGCAGTGTAAGAAAGATTGCTAAGAGCATTAATTATTTTGTTTTTTTCTGAATGTTCTGAATTTAAAGAAAGAAATTTCATAAAATCTGTCGAATAATGTGTGGAATCAACTATGTTAAAATGATGATTAAAATTATTATTCTGATTCGTTTTTAAATTATAATTAATAAATTCGTGACTTTGATAAATGCTCGGCATCTCGAGTTTTTCATCATGATCATAAACAAAGTTAACTATATTCATTATCTCGGTAGCAAAACGGTGTTGAGTTTTTAAAAATGAATATGGTGAATGATTATTATATCTTCTTTTTATTTGCAATGCATGTTCTTTAAAGAAAGGAAATTCCAGTTCCTTTTTAAGATTATTTCAAAACTCTTCTGTTGCTGGTCATTTTGAGCTATTTTGAAGTTTCAACCAATTTCATCAATTATCCAAAATTCCTTTATCTGATTCTCCATATTGATTAAGTTTTTTGTCATTTAGGTTTTCAGTTAATTCAACATTAGGTGGCAGTTGCCGATAATCTCCAACTAATGTTACCTTATTAGCCATTAAAATACTATTAATCACTTCTAATGTTGTTGATTTTGATACTTCATCAAGAATTTGAAAATATATAGGATAATCTATAAATAACCTTTTAGAATTATCGCTATCATTAAAAATCGATATTTCTTGTCTGGCTGATGTAGTCATTCCTATAACATTGATTAAATCTGCATCAAATGCTTTCCTAGCAAAATTTTTAATATCATCAATACTGTTGTTTGATTTATCAGCATAATAATTTTTCATTTTATCAAAATATATACTTCATTTATCCTGGATTTGAGTTTGTGTTTTCTTTAGAATATAATCAAGATTTCAAAATTCGACTAATCTAATTTGTGATTTACTTGCTACATTTTTAAATTGTTGAAAATATTTATTTTCTTCAAATCCTTTATATTCATGGTTAGTTTTGATTGTAAAATTTAATATCTGGTGCAATATGTCATAATCTATAGTTTCTTTATAAGGGGATAAAGTTATTTTCATAACTTCATCTTTTGTGTGTTGAGTTATTTTTAAATATAAATCTGGTGCTTTGTCTTTATATGATTCTAAATATTCAACACTTAATTTTATATCAATATATTTTAGTAAATTTTCTTCTTTATTATCTTTATACCAATTTAAAAAAGGTTGAAAATTCTTTTTTTCAGTAATTAAATTATTGAATAAAGAACTTGTAAAATTCTTTAACATCGCTTTATCGCTGAATTTTTCATTTTCTAGAATTTCAGGATTACTGTAATCTATATCTTCTCGTCTTAATAACTTAAAATATATAAAATTGGGATTCTTTTTATTAATTTCATACAAGCGATCAAGTGCATTATTAATTGCTTCATGTGTTGATGACATTATTAAACAGTTCTTTTTATTTTCATTTACTACATGCTCTATAATTGCACAAATAGTCTGTGTTTTTCCAGTCCCAGGCGGTCCTTGAATGTATGAAATACTTGATGAATTTAGTGCTTTTTTAACTGATTCTTCTTGTTTTTGATTTAAATTCAATGCTATCTGACTGTTTATTTTAAAATTTGCTGGTATGTTCACCTGAAAGAAATTTGGTTCTTCTACTGATTTTGCTAAATAAGGATTTCTGTACATCCCATCACTAAAGTTTTTTAACGAATTATAAAATCTTCTATATTTAATTACTAAACCTTCATCTTTATCCGACAAATAATAATGATTGCTATTAAAAAGATCTTTTATATTTAATAGAGAGTGTTCAGAATCATTAATTGATTTTATATTTATATTCTCTATTGACTCAGATTTTGTGTCTTTTTTTATCTTCAGTTCAGTCTCTATAATTTTATATATCTTAAAAAACTTATCTGCTATTAGTTTTTCAATATATTTTACTTTTTTTTCTTCTTTTTCTATACTTTCTTTATTTGATTTAATTAAAGTTCGTATATCAGATAATTTGGTGTTTGATATCCTTATATTTTCACTTATATTTTTGAGTTCTACATCGATCTTTTTTATCTTCTGCTCTAGTAATAATTTTTCATTATTTAAGTAATTTATTTTATCTTTATAATTATCAACATCATAATCATCTTCTCATGATTGTTCTTTAATTTTTTTAATTTCTTTTATTTGATTTGATACTTCATTAATTTTATTATTAAAATTGCTTATTTGTTGTTGTAAATCTTGTTTATGTTTTTCAGATTGTTTCTTCTCTTTTTCTTTTTCATTAATTTCATTTGTCAGATTTTGATTCTGATGTGTAAGCATATTTATTGATTCATTTGATGATTTTATAAATGAATTTAACTTACTTTTTATATACTCGGTTTTATCAACATCATTTTCGTTTTTGTTTGTAAATTCATATTTATCATCATAATCATTTTCAGCAAATATACTGATATTCTTACCGGAAACAAGTTTTTCTTTTTTATTATCTCTGCTCACCAAGCATCAATACTTATGATATGTATTTATATTATCAACTCTTCTGTCTTTGAATTTTAAAACAGGATATGAGTATGTCTTTTTATCACTTTCTTTATTAAAGATATGGAAAGAAATTAAAAAATCCAATGAATTCCTTAGTTTTAATCCATTTTCAGTTTTTGTATTTTTTGTTACATTAATTCACTACTTTTTTCAAGAATTATGTTTCTTATTTTATGATTCTCTTTTAGAGTATTGTATATTCTAAAATAATTTTCTTCGTATTTAATATTTATAAGCTGAATGCAAAGATTAGAAATATTTTGATATTCTTTTTCTAATGATAAGTCCAAAAACTCTATTCTACTTAATTCAAAATATAAATCTTTAATACTCTCCAGTTTCTTTAATTTAGTAAAAAGACAAATGCTATTAAATCTGTCAATCTTATTTTCTTTAATATAGGAATCCTTTAGCTTTACAATAAAAACTACAGTTGAAACCAACGGTCCACCTGTTTTTAAATCATTCCAATCATTATTTAACAAAACCTTTTCTAACTTCTTTTTGCTTAATAGCAAATCAAGATTTATTACTTCCAAGTTATAATTATCTATATTCTTAAATACTCCATTAAGATAATTAATATACTGATTTATATCATTAGAATTCAAGTAATTTAAATTCCTTCGAAATGTTTCTTGAAGAAACTTCTCCAGGGTTTTCTCTTTTTGTTTTTCAGAAATATGTCCTGCTTGAATTCTTAAATCGCCATACGAAAGCTTACTATTAAAATTAACAGCTATATTAATAGTAGATGTGTGTGTGTGTGTAGCAAGTTATCCACAACCATATTTAATTTACCTCACAATTTCTCTTATTATGAATTATTTATTCATAAATTTTACTATAAAAATAGGCAATTTATTGCTTTTTACTGATATTTTTTAGGTTGTGTTCTTACACAAGTTAAAAAAATGCCCCTTAGGCATAGTCCTTTGAAAACTGAATAGTAATTATAATTCATTAAAATGTCTTGAATACATTTACT
>NZ_JBTHHL010000016.1:0-533 GCF_054353895.1 Mycoplasma sp. 394
ACTTACGCTGATGAAGTGAAAGGATGGAGTCTAAGGAAGTGAAAAGATGAGAGATTTTTTGTTGTTCGGGGAGTGAAGGGGAATACAATTTTTGTTTCAAAAACTCATCATCATTTGCTATTAAAGTATTCTTAGCACCTTTTTGTATAATAGGAAAAAGAAAATTATTTAATCTTGAATCTGATAAAAAGAAATGTTCAATAAATTTAGAATATAATTTATCTTTATAAGGTTTAAAAATAGAATATAAAATTGAAACAATACCCTTCTTAAAAGAATTAACTTTTATTATTCCGTAAGGATTCTTGTTTAACGGCGACTTTGTGTAAACTATATCACAGACATCAAAAACTTTATAATTTCTTAGGTTGTTTCCTGCAAAACTTCTTCCTAAAAATTTTATTTGATTTAGTACACCGTATTCGCCGGAAACAGACAATACATCATCTTTATTAAAAAAGTTGTTTTGATTCTTTTCTGAATATTTATACATCATATCTCCCAAAAGCTCTTGTTCTCAAGCGTGAGTAAAT